>CAZIGZ010000070.1:0-2880 GCA_964538835.1 uncultured Chitinophaga sp.
CCCGGCTTCACGCCGGGTGAGCCCAGGTTTGGCAACTACCAACGCGTCTCTCGGATTGATGCTCAAGCAATGTCCGTTGCGTTACGGTGCATCCCTTACGTCAAACTGGCGGCCACATCGGGTCGCCAACTCTGTCAGCAGGTTCGAAAACACAAGGTCATGCTGGCCATCGGTGCTGATCTGAATCAACCTGTTGGTCGGCAGTTCCGACGGCGCTTCGTATCGGGCTGCAAGGCTCTCGTAGTCTTCAGCGCGAGCATCGGAAATGACGTCAGAACGCTGAGAACGCAGAGCCAGGCGTTCGCGAATGATTGACTCCGGAGCAAAGGCTTCGACCCAGAGCAACTCAATCTTCTGATCGTAGCAGAATGCCTGTAACGCGGAGCGATCTGTTCGGCGAGAAAACGTCGCATCCAGAATGACACAGGATGAACGGCTGAGTTCCGAAAGTGCCTCTTCGCGCTGCCGACGGTAGACCAGTTCCGACATGGCTGGCTGGTAAAGCTGGCTCCGCTCGTTCTCTGTTCCTCGATAATGGAGCTCCACACCAGCGAGCGTCTTGCGAATTCGATCGGAGGACAGAACGTTCCATCCCGTCAGTCGGGACAGTTGTTCAGCCAGAAACGACTTGCCGGACGCAACTCCACCCATAAACGCCACGATGCATCGCTCGGTCCCGACCAGAGCATACCGAAGTGCAAGCCTCAGATACCGCAGCGCGGTGATCTGAGCCAGGTGCCGTTCTGTTTCGCTTGCCGTCTCGGCGACCGAATGCAGCAATTCCACTTTGCCTCGGACACACGCGCGATAGCTTTGGTAGTACGGAATCACGGTATGCAAACTGGCGTCTTCAAGAGTCCGGGAGGATACTCGCACCAGTTCCGTACTAAAGTCATGGCGTCCATTGAAATCGAGATCCATCGCAAGAAACGCGAGGTCGCACGCAATGTCTGTCAGTCGCAGGTCGTCATTGAATTCCAGGCAGTCGAAGATCTGGATCAGTCCATTGTCGGCAACACTGATATGTTCCGAATGCAGGTCACCGTGGCCATCTCGCACCCAGCCGTCCGCCGCGCGACGTTCCAGCAGGTTTGCGTGTGATTGCTCAAAGGCGTTACAGAATGTTTCGATGGCTTCCAGCATGTGCTGTGGAACGATATCAGCGAACTGCCTGATTGCGGGGAAGTTCTCGTGCACGAATCGTCGAAGCCTATGCGTGGCTTCAATCGCAGCAGACGCTGGGATTGGCGGCACGCTGCGATAGAAAGCACACAGTGTCTTAGCAACTCTCTCAATATGTTCGTCAGTGCATCGGCCTTCGCGAAGCCGGTGACTGAGAAACGTGGAGGCATCCATTTCCTTCATCCACACAGCCCATTCGACAACTTCACCAGTCTCAGCGAACGTCAGCTCGCCATCATTTTTCCTGATCGGCAGTGTCGAAAGATAAACGTCGGGTGCGAGTCTTCGATTCAGGCACACTTCGGTTTCGCAGTTCTGCCGTCGCCGCTCCAGTGTTGTAAAATTCAGAAAACCAAAGTCGACAGGCTTCTTGACCTTACAGACAAACGGAGGTGCAATGAAGACCCATGAAGCATGTGTCTGAAGCATCGTGACCTGTTCAGGGCGATGAGGATACGAATTCGCATCCGACAGAAACTCAAGCAGTCTGCAGGTTTCAGCATCCATGGGCCCAAAGTCCGTTCGTCGGAGATTCAATGTGAAGGATCCAGCCGCTGGAGGTCACGTTCATTGTACCGGCCATCAACCGATCAAGATCGGGGATGGCTGCTCGCAGAGTGAAGTCTCCGAATCTGGAAGGCATCAACTGCGAGGACGCTGTGATCAGCCCACGGCTCAGATTCACCTGGCATTCCGCGACATCGGGTCGGGAAGCGGCGATTTTTCTTCACATTTCGGCCAAATCGGCAGTTGGAGATGCGGATGGCTCAAAATTCTGGGGCTCCCAGGCTGCAGAACCGATATGTAGCTTGATAAAAAGCTGATCTCGCTTCGAATCCGAAGGCGGCAGCGCAGAAACATCACAGGTGTTTCCGACGCGGGCGCCCCGGAACGGCGAAAGCGGCATCGTTCATTCAACTCGAACAGGTGAATCAATGGTTCTGATTGCGGACTGGAAGAAGTCGACCTTTGACCCGACTAAAGAGCTGGAAATCGACAAGATCTTTCGGCTTGCCGTGAAACACAAATGTTCGGACATCCATTTGCAGGTCGGACGTCCTCCGATCTTTCGAATTCGCGGTGGCCTGCGTGAATTGGAAATGGCCCCGATCACTGAAAGCCAGATGATCGAACTGACGTTCCCGATGATGGACCAGCGAAACCTGGACATCTTCCACAAGAACGGGGGAGCCGACTTTTCGAAAGTCGTGACCGCAGAGAATGAGCCATGGCGATTCCGAGTCAACCTGCTGACTCAGCTGGGCAAGGTTGGGATGGTGGCTCGAAAGATTGAACGATCGATTCCGCCGTTCGAACGGCTGTTCCTGCCTGCCTGCATGGTTGACCACTGCAAGTACGACCAGGGGATGGTGCTGCTGGCCGGTGTGACGGGTTCCGGAAAGAGTACGACGATTGCGTCGATGCTCGACTGGATCAACCGCAACATGAACAAGCACATTCTGACGATCGAAGACCCGATTGAATTCATCTACACGTCCGACAAGTGTCTGATCAATCAGCGTGAGATCGGGCAGGACGTGATTGACTTCCACATCGCGATGAAACATGCGGTGCGAGAAGACCCCGACATCATGCTGGTGGGGGAAATGCGAGACCGTGAAACGTTCGAAACCGCGATTCACGCGGCTGAAACGGGTCACCTGGTGTTCGGGACGATTCACGCCCCGGGTGCCCCCG
>CAZIGZ010000070.1:2942-19946 GCA_964538835.1 uncultured Chitinophaga sp.
TACGATCTCGCGTATTCTTGACCTGTTCCCTTTCGATATGCACAAAGCGATTCGCGCCAGTATCTCGATGAACATGAAGTGTATCGTCGGTCAGAAGCTGCTGAAGACGATTGTGGACGTTCCACCACGAGTGCCTATTGTGGAAATCATGAGCTTCAATCCGACCGTGCGAAAGCTGGTCATGGAAGAACAGGACGAAAAGCTCTGGGCTGCCATTCGAATCGGAAAGACGGAAGGCATGCAGTTGTTCAATGACAGTCTCTATGACTTTGTGATGCGGGAATTCATCAGTCGGGAAGCTGCGTTTGAAATCTCCCCGAACGTGGAAGAACTCAAGATGCGACTCAAGGGCATCGAAGTCAAAGGCGCGGCGATTCTGTAGCCGCTTGGACCTGCGATCGAGGAAAAGGGAAAAGGGTCACCGGGACAATGTTCCGGCGACCCTTTTTTATTGCAAGTACAATGTTCCAGGCGAGGCGATCTGTTGCGATCGTGGATCAGAACGGCGGTGGCTCTTCCTGCGGCCTTGTCACGGTCAGCGTCTTCTGAACCTCCATCAGTTCATTTGACAGTTCAATTGTCAGAGGTTCATCGAAATCGTGATCAAGGATTATGTGGCCCATCTGCTGAAAGGCATCGATGAGCTGGTTGTCGTTCCATGCCCCGTCCTGGACGACAAAGGTAACCGTCTGACGACCTTCTGACTCTGACAGCACAACGCTCACGCCATCTCCCCCGAAGTAGCCGGCCTCCTTCAGCACACCCGCCAGTCGTTTTGCATCTTCGACTGTCGCATCGCCGGTGTAGAAGAGCTCATCGTTCTCCGATTGAAAAAGAGTGCCAGGAGCCGGGTAGGCGAAAATCAGAACCCCAAAGAACACGGCCAGTGAGACGGGAAGAGCAAGTAACCCCAGCCCACAGGACCTCCAGCCCGAGGCGATTGCGCCTCCGGCCCGTTCGTGCTCCTGAATCTGTTCTGTCTGAAAGTAGCTGGCTGCCAGATACAGTGCGACGAGTTGCGGAATGATGAAGAGGAAATTCGGAAGGCTGTCGAGGACACTTTGCGGAATCACCGTGATGGCAGAAAAATAGACTGTCGATGCAACAAGCCCGATGATCCAGGTAAGTCGCGAGGCGGCGGGACTTCCGAGTCGCGAATAGTTAAGTGCCATCGCCACGGAGCCCCCAAAAGGGCCACCGAAGAACGTCGCAAGGACGATTCCGCCGATGGAATGGAGGGGCTTTGTCACGGCCACTGTGGCTGTTCGTTCGTTCGCGACTGCTGGAGATGGCTCGATACTCTGATCCATTGTCACTTGCGCCTTATTCGGGGTATCGGACCGATGCCATCATTCAGGAATGGCGGCAGTTTCCTTTTCACGTGCCGGCCGGCTTTCATCAAGCCGAAGCAAACATCGTGGCCACCACCAAAAGGTATACAAACTTGATGGCGATCAGAATCCCCATAGCGGCGAGCGCCTTCTTGAACTCAAGTGATGCGAGCCCCCAGAGACAGATCGTACCTACCAGAAAATACACACCCAGACTGGGAAACGGTCCGATGTAGGGCCGACTTGAACTGGCCGCAAAGCCACCAAGAAGTGAAATAGCGATCACGATCCCAAAGATCTTCAGCTTCTGATCGTCCCAGTTTTCATCCGAAAAAATGTTCAGCAGAAACCACAGAGCAACCATGTCAATCAACAGTACCAGCATATGTCGTCTTCTCCCGGTGAGATACCCTGAGCCCCGGAACCTGATCTTGATCTGAAGGTTACTCTTAATTAATCCCGAAACCAACCCCCATGGGGCTTCCTGGTCGCTGGGTTACACCCATTGATCACACGGCTCGCGACCCCGGTCAAACGTCAGCTTCTAAATCGCTTTCTGCTGCGCGTCGGATGCGACACCCAGGTTTGCATCGAGCCACTCAGGAGACGCGAACCGTCCCAGAGTCCATCGGAACGACTCGAGCGGCCTGGCCAGTTCGTCCCGGGAAATGGAAGAGTTCCCGTTGAGCGAGTGGAAGCCATCGATGTCGAGCGTCACCGTCCAGCGTTCGGAACGCTGAAACTGAAGCATACGATCCTGAACGCGACGAGCCCAGATGAGCCCGTAACAGGTTTGAAATCGCTGCCAGACGGCATTCATTCGGCGAAGAAGATCTACTTCGCTGTCTCGCGGAATTGTCGGACGCTGCAGCTCCTGAAGAAGCATCCTCGAGCCCCAGAGAAGGATGAATGGCGTCAACAGTGGCATCCAGTGAAAGGATGGACTCAGGCATGGCCAGACGCAGCATAGAACAGCGATCAGATGAGCCAGAGCAGCACCAGTTGCTGCCGTGCCCATTCCCGGAGCCGCACTCATCACAGTCACCAGGCAGAACGCAGCGATGGCTGGCCCGCTCAGCTGAATGGAGGCATTGCCCCGAGCGTTGATGACCTGAATCAGCCCGGGCCAGAACAGAACGAAAATCAGGGGCAGGACAACAAACCACTGCCACGGTCCTGCTCCTGGCTTTCTTGCGCCCAGCGTACAAACCTGCGGAGTCAGCAGAAGGATGCTGGCGAGATATTGAGCGGCGGAAACCCAGCCAACGGGCAGCCATCGGGATTCCAGCACCATCGCCAGCAGGCACAGCCATTGTCCTCCCAGAGCCGCCGCGGCCCAATACCAGGAGTACATGACAACCAGCCCTTCCAGCTCCCTGCGAATGCGCATCAGTTGCCACGACAGCAGCACCAGAACGATCGCTGCAGCAAGGTGGACGATGGGGGGAGCAGAAAGCAGGGCCAGAGAGGGCATTGCAGATTTAGCCGGGAAAATTCTTTGGTCACAAACAAAGGGAGATCAGTTTACAGAGGCACCGCCAGACTCAAACTGGCCATTTGCGTTTTTTCAAAACGCCCGGTTCACCGGAACCTCGGCAGCTGTTTTTGTGTCCCGACCAGTCCAGTTATCCGGATTGTGCCTGAGGAACCGACCGGGAGCCGGCATTTCCCGCCTCCCGGTCGCTGGTCGCGTTCTGGTTCCGGATCACATGTGGAATAATGTAGAGTCACGCGCTGCCCCCACTGAACCGGGACCAATCCCAAGGTGAAACTGAATGTCGAGAACGGCATCGATCTCCCGAAACACGGCGGAGACAAAAATCGAACTGACTCTGAACCTGGATGGAACCGGGACGACAGACATCGCAACGGGCGTCGGTTTTCTCGATCATATGCTGACTCTGCTGGCCAAACATGCGTTGTTCGATCTGACGGTTCATGCGACCGGCGATCTGCATGTGGATGACCATCATACGGTGGAAGATGTCGGTATCTGCCTTGGCCGCTGCCTCCTGCAGGCACTGGGAGACAAGAAGGGAATCTGTCGCTACGGCCATATGACGCTGCCGATGGAAGAAACGCTGGTCACAACCGCGATCGACCTGAGTGGCCGCATCGCGTTTGTCTGGAAGGTGCCGTTTCCGACCGAGAAGATCGGGACATTCGACACGGAGCTGGTTCAGGAGTTTTGGACTGCGGTCACATCGAATGGACTCATGAACTTTCACGCCATCCTGCATCATGGCACGAACAGTCATCACATTTCTGAGGCGATCTTCAAGTCCGCCGCGCGTTCGCTTCGCATGGCGGTCAGCAGTGATCCTCGACAGACCGGCGTTCCAAGCTCCAAAGGGACGCTGACCGGCTGAGGCTTGTCCGGTGATCTGGCCGGGCGTATTTCACCGCCGACTGTGTCTTTGATGCAGGTTCGGAAATTGAGATTGCCGGGCGAATTGTTCGGGAATGGCTTGGCCGGATTGACTTGATGGCATGAGCCACAATAATCGCAGTCCTTTCAGAATTCTCAGTGTCCAGATAGGGCAATGAGGCATCTTCAAACCGGAAAACTCCTGTGTCAGCGCTTAAGAAAACGATCCCGCTGTATCTCAGCGAAGAAGAACGTAACGGTCTTCGCGCCGCGGGACGGTTTAACGCGCAACTGATGGATTTCCTGCGACCGCATGTTGTCGAAGGTGTTTCCACAGAGAAGCTCGACAAGCTGGCGTACGACTACACCATTCAGCATGGCCACAAGCCGGCGTGTCTGGGCTACAAAGGCTATCCCAAGACCATTTGTACCAGCGTGAATGAAGTCGTTTGCCACGGCATCCCGAATACTCGCCCGCTGAAAGATGGCGACATCATCAACGTTGACATTACGACCATCGTCGACGGCTGGTATGGCGATCAGTCGGAGACATTTCTGATCGGCAATGTCAGCGCGGCGGCTCGCCGACTGGTGCAGACCACGTTTGATTCCCTGTGGGTTGGCATTCGGGCGTGCAAGCCCGGATGCACCGTGACGGAGATTGGCCGCGCGATCCAGAGTTTTGCCACGAAGGCCGGGTTTTCGGTTGTTCGTGAGTATCAGGGGCACGGAATTGGTCGTGACTTTCATCAGGAACCGGGAGTGCCCCATTTTCCGTCGCTGAATTCCAACAGGGACATCATCCGGCCCGGGACCTGCTATACGATCGAGCCCATGTTGAACATCGGCACATGGGAAACTCGAGTCGACAAGAAGGACAAATGGACTGTCCGCACGAAAGACGGGGCTCTTTCTGCTCAGTTCGAACACACGATTCTGATGACAGAAACTGGCCCGGAAATCCTGACCCTCACCGCAAATGGCCCGCAGGAAGGGCATTCCTTCGGTTGATGCGCAGTCTTTCGGTGGAAACAGGGGCAGGGAATTGCCCGGGAGCCGAAGGCCAGGGAATGGTCAATAACACTACGGTTCAGACTTTTCCTTAACGGCGTCCATTTCCGCACCGGTTGGGCGGATCAGTTCAAAGTAGCGACGAATCGTCTGACGGTGGCCGAGCGGGATGGATTCTGATTCCAGTGCGGATTCGCTCATCGCTTCATACTTGTCAGCGTTCTGCTGGTACTGGCGAACGGCTTCCTGAGTCTGCTCCGGTGCTGTTTCGTTTTCCGTTTCGGAATCACCCTGACCCGAGTCTGTGCCGGTCAGCTTCATTTCCTTCTGAGTCTTATTGCGGGCGGTCTTTTCACCTTGAGGATCTCCGCCAGAGCCTTTGCCGGCCTTCTTGCCACCTGGTTTGTTGCCCTGAGCCACCATGCGACATTCGCTTTCGCACTCTGACTTGCACTCGCTGAGGCACTGGCACTGCTTCTTCAGCAAATCTGACAGCTTCTTCTTTTGTCCCTGCTTCTTGCTGGCAGATGCAAGTGACTTGGCGCCTTCCTGGAACTGACTTTTGTTTCCGGAGCTGATTCCCTGCGCCATCTTCTGAGCAGCGTCTTTGATTTCTTCAGTGGACTTTTTCTGGCCGGCATTTTTCTGAGCCTGATCGAGCTTCTCGGTGACTGCCTTCTGGGTCTTTCGATCCATTTCGGGCATCTCGAGTTTCTGTAGTTCCTGAGCCGCCTTGTCCATATCGCCCTTTGACAGTGCTTCGCCTGCGGACTGCATGGACTCCGCAAGAGACAACGCTTCACCGATCTCCTTCAGAGTCGTCTCAGAAGACTGCTCCTGAAGCTGTTGCTGCATCGCCTGCAGTTCTGCTTCCATTGCGGACAACTTCGCAAGAGCTTCTTTCGGATCGCCTGGCAGCTCCTTGAGCCCCTTGAGTGCCTTGTTCATTTCCTTCAGGAGCTTCTCCAGGTCCGGGTCTGACTCTTCCTTCTGAAACTGTTCGAGCTCTGCGAGGCTCTCTGCCGCCTTGTCCGCCTGCTCTGCAACGACAGGGTTCACCTCTTCACTGGCCTCGAGTGGCTGCGAAGGAGTCGCGACAAAGATCAGGAAGATTGCGACCACTGACGAAACCAGACCCCATCGCCACATGCGAGGCTCAGAAACTGGTGCGATCTTCTGAAGTCCGATCGCATTCAGATGAGCTTCTGTGTCTTCGATCTGAAGCTTGCGTACGGAATCGTCACCTGGGGCTGCCAGAAACTGCAGTGCTGTCTGCACACGATCCTTTAACTGACATTCGTGGTCGATCAACCGGGCGGCTGACAGTTCGGATTTCGATCTGGTCATTGCAACGATCACCGAGGCAACAACTGGCGACACAACGCCAATCGCAACCCAGTACCAACCGAAACCCGCATGAGTTGCAACGCGAAGCAAAGCCGTCATGCAGCCCAACACTCCACCAGCCAGCATCCCATTGGCGGTACAGTGCCAAAGCCACTGCATCTGCTGCCTGGCCTGAACTTCTTTGACGCGAGTCTGAATCGTGTTCATTGCAACTCTCCAGCCACTAAAACCGAACATGCCGGAAGATCGAGTCTCCCAAGCCTGGCGCATGCTAACGGTTCGTTCAACAAACTGTCACACCGGAGGTCTTTCGGATCTCCCCAGGGGATACTATCGGCCGCCGTTGCGTTTGACCAGAGCCTTCTGTTCTGTCTGTGCAAAACACCAGTAGATTTGATCGGATAACCCAGTTTGCGGCTCACTTCACTATCAAGGGAGATTCTGATTGCGGGTTCGACTGTGAAGAATGTCGCAAATCGAGTGGCCAGGTTTTGTGATCGGGATACAACAATGCAGACAGGAAGTCGATTCGCGAATCTTCTGCCGCAAATTTCGGAAACATGTCATCGGCCATAGTCAGTGTCCCGGACGATTGAGTTCGGTCGCTGATTGCTCAGTCGATGACTCCGACCGCTTTTGTGAATTCGTCCCAAGTGGTGGCGAGTTCAGCCTCCGGCGCCCCATTGTGAGCTTCTGCACCTCGTCAGAGCACAGCGGGAAATCAATTGCCCATTTTGAGTTTTCAAGGATTGTTTCAATGAAAAAACTGTCAGTCATTCTTTGCATCGCTTTGTTGTCATCCACAGCGTTTGGCGACCGTCATGGCCGAACTGCACGTCGAACATGCTCAGCATCAACAGCTGTCACCGTTGTGCATGCTCGCCCAGTTCACACATCAATGCCAGTTGCGGCTTCTGACATTGTGGACACAGCCGTCAGTGCAGGATCGTTCAAGACTCTGGTAACAGCAGTGAAGGCTGCTGGCCTTGTCGAAACGCTGAAGGGCAAGGGGCCTTTCACCGTGTTTGCACCAACTGATGAAGCATTTGCAAAGCTGCCAGCCGGTACGGTCGAAAGTCTGCTGAAGCCAGAGAACAAGGACAAGCTTGTCGCGATTCTGACCTACCACGTCGTGCCAGGCAAAGTGATGGCTGCAGACGTTGTGAAGGTGAAGGAAGCCAAGACGGTTCAGGGCCAGTCAGTTGCTGTCACTGTGTCTGACAAGGGCGTGAAGATTGATAATGCCAACGTCATCAAGACCGACATCAGCTGCAGCAACGGTGTGATTCACGTCATTGACTCGGTGATCCTGCCACGTGAAGACGCGAAGGGCCCGGATGTTGTTGACACCGCGGTCAAGGCTGGCAAGTTCAATACCCTGGTCGCAGCTGTGAAGGCCGCAGGACTGGTTGACACTCTGAAGGGCGAAGGTCCTTTCACCGTGTTCGCCCCGACGGACGAAGCATTCGCCAAGCTGCCTGCTGGCACTGTCGAAAATCTGCTGAAGCCAGAGAATAAGGAAAAGCTGGTCGCGATCCTGACTTACCATGTCGTTCCTGGCAAGTTGCTGGCAAAGGACGTGGTTGCAGCAGGAGAAGTGAAGACCGTGAATGGCAAGACAGCGAAGATTTCGACCGAAGGCGGTGCGAAGATTGATGGTGCAACGATCATCGCAACCGACGTCGAAACATCAAACGGTGTGATTCACATCATCGACTCAGTCATCCTGCCATAGTTCCCGGCTGTGATGAACTCACGAGCTCAAGGCGATGTGGAAACACATCGCCTTTTTTCGTGCGCCGGGGCTTTCCTCGGGGCGATGGCAAACTCTAAGAACGAGCCGCGGGCCCGGATTTGGCGAGTTCGGGGTGTTCGTTCTACTCTTTCGCCAGAAACTGGATTCTGCTCAAATGCCGCCCCTGTTTGGGTTTCCGGCGGCTTTCTCATTTTCTTCGGTCACGTTTGAACGTGCGATAGGTCTGGCGTTTTGCTTCCCCTTTCTCACATTGCGGTTCTCGGGTCAACAGGCTCGATCGGCACCAGTTGTCTTGATGTCGTCAGGCAGCATGCTGGGCGTCTGCGAATCGCCGGTCTGGCGGCGCACCGCAGTATTGAGCGGCTTTGTCAGCAGGTTTCCGAGTTTCGGCCAGCGTGGTCGGTGATCGGATCCGAGGACGTAGTGATTCCGTCGAACAGCACAGACGGAACTCGCTGGTACCGCGGAACGGACTGCCTGCGTTCTCTGATCCGTTCTCCGGAGATTGGCACGGTTGTCTGCGCGATGGTGGGGGCGGCGGGCCTTCCGGCGACATGGGAAGCTGTGGATGCCGGAAAACGAGTGGCCCTCGCGAACAAGGAATCTCTGGTCGTTGCCGGTGCCCTGGTGATGAAGCGGGCGGCCGAAACAGGTGCTCAGCTAATTCCTGTGGACAGCGAGCACAGTGCTATTTTCCAATGCCTGCAGAGCGGTCGGCGAGAACATCTCCGGCGAGTGGTTCTGACCGCCAGCGGAGGTCCATTTCGGGGCCGACGACGCAGTGAGCTGGAAGCCGTGACCCCGGAAATGGCTCTCCGGCATCCGACCTGGAACATGGGGCCAAAGATCACGGTCGATTCCGCCACGATGATGAACAAAGCGCTCGAAATCATTGAGGCTCGCTGGCTGTTTGATTTGAAAGCCGACCAGATTGCCGTCGCCGTGCATCCCCAGTCGCTCATTCATTCGCTCGTGGAATTTGACGACGGATCAGTGATTTCTCAGTTTTCTCCACCGGACATGCGTCTGCCGATCCAGTATGCTTTGCTGTTTCCGGACCGGCTCACCGGACCGGCGAAACAGACGGACTGGAACCGTGCTCAGACTCTGGAGCTGTTTCCGCCCGACGTGGAAACATTTCCGGCCCTTCGTCTGGGGTTTGAAGCGGCAGCCAAAGGCGGCACCTGTGGTGCTGTTCTGAACGCTGCCAATGAAGTCGCCGTCGAGAGATTTCTTGGCGGACAATTATCGTTCCTGAGCATCACTCAGGTTGTTGAAGAAGTTTTGAACCACCATCAATTCGATGAACAGCCTTCGATGTCAGAACTTCTGGCAGCGGATCGCTGGGCTCGGGAGGAAGCGACTCGGTGGAAGATCTAGTTTTTACGACTCTCGCGGCCGTAGATGTTGCGGGATGGGTTGAGAAAGTGACAAACGTTCTGGCAGTCGTTCTCGGGCTGGGGCTCGTGATCTTCTTCCATGAACTTGGGCATTTTGCCGTAGCCAAGTGGTGCGACGTCCACGTGGAGAGATTCAGCATTGGGATCGGTCCGATTCTGTGGAGTCGTCAGAAAGGCGAAACAGAATATGCGCTTTCGGCCCTGCCGTTCGGTGGCTACGTCAAAATGCTGGGCCAGGACGATATGGATCCGAACCAGATGACAAGTTCGGAGATTGCCGAGAATCCTCGGTCGTATTCCGCAAAGTCCGCTCCGCAGCGAATGGCCATCATTTCTGCCGGGGTGACGATGAACGTCATCACCGGCTATCTGTTTTATGTGACCTGCTACTGGTTTGGCGTGTTTGAAACAGCGCCGACCATTGGAATTGTTCGCGTTGGTTCACCGGCATGGGAAGTCGGAATGGCCAGCGGCGACCGAATCACCAGCATCAACGGTGAACCGATCCGAAGCTTTATGGATGTCCAGGAAGCAATCATGCTGTCCAGCGGAGACATCTCAGTCTCCGGTGTCCATGCTGACGACAGCCAGTTTACGTATTCCATCACTCCGACAAAGCTGGGTCCTGGGCGCTCTATCGGTGTTGGCCCTGCAACACTGTGTGAACTGGTCAATCGAATTCCTGAGCCGGAGCTGATCTCCGAGACCGGAATGCCGCTGGAGAAGGCCAGTGAGAAGTTTCAGCAAAGCGATCGCATCGTTGCCGTCAAGGTGCACCCTCTCAAGGCAACTGCAGCCCCAGCGGCCGGTGAAGCTCCAGTGAAAGACGAAGCCGCGGCTTCAGCCACGCCGCCAGCAGAGGCGGCAGCGAACACGCCGACTGAGCCGATTCCCGTTTCAATGCTGTTCCAGCTTCGCCAGGTGCTGGGACGCTACGCGGACCGCGAACTGACATACATCGTCGAACGTCGCGACAGTGAAGATCCGGAGGCTCCCTCAAGGACTGTTGAAATCACGATTCCGCCACAGCAGGTTCGTTCTGTGGGTTTCTGGATGGCGATGGGACCGGTTCGTGCGATTCAAAAAGGTTCTATCGCAGAAGTCGCAGGACTCAAGCTGGGAGATGAAATTCGCAAGGTTGACGGCCTCGTCCCGGGCATTGATCTCGATCCACTTTCACTGCCGACATACTTCGCAAAGAAAGCCGGACAATCGGTCACACTGAATGTCGAACGGACAACGAATGATGGTCCGCAGAATGAAGTCATTACTCTGGTTCCGTCCGACAAACCCGGCTGGACTGAGCCGGTCGATCACAAGACTGCTCCTCTCAGCGTTCCTTCGATTGGAATGGGGTTCCAGGTTCAGACTCGCATCTCGAAAGTGTTCGAGAACTCAGAGGCTGGAAAGCTTGGCATCCTTGTTCCCGGAACCACAAAAATCACAAAGATTGAGCTGATTCATAAGGCCCCCGTCAAGGGGCAGCCGGATGCATTGGGTGACCTTGAGACACCTTATGCGGTGGATCTTTCAACGATCGGCAAGAAAGAACTTGGAACACCGGAAGAGATCAACTGGGCCTGGGCGTTCGAGCACATTCAGCGGGTCCCGGAACGCAAGATCCTGATTCACTTCGAAAACGGTAAGGAAACGGGAAGCCGCACGCTCGAAACGACAGAACACGTTCCCGACTGGTATATCTGGTTCCGAGGCTTCAGTCCGTCAATCTGGATGGAACAGCGTGACCTGCAGAAGGCCACAACTTTCGGCGAAGCGTTCACGATGGCCGCGACCAAGACACGTCGAACCGCGTTGTCCATTTATCGCAGCCTGAAGCAAATGGTGCGTGGCGATGTCGCGATGGAGTCGCTGAGTGGTCCGCTGGGGATCGCAAAGATTGGCTATCTGGTCGCTGAACGAGGTGTCATCGATCTCCTGATGTTCCTCGCATTTCTCAGCATCAATCTGGCCATCCTGAACTTCCTGCCGATTCCGGTGCTGGACGGCGGGCACATGGTCTTCCTGATCTGGGAATGCGTGACTCGCAGAAAGCCAAGTGCCCGAGTGATCGGCTGGGCTCATGCCGTTGGCTTCCTCTTCCTGATTTCCCTGTTTGCATTTGTTATGTGGATCGACCTGTTCGTGAGTGAGATCGGGAAGTAGCTGTCCAGCAGCCAGTGAACACGGCCAAAGAACATGGCGAAAGAACACGGCACCACGGGATGTTCATCACCCGTCGGTGCCTTTTTTTGTTTCCGCACCTTTGAGACCGCTTGGTCGTTGATCGGGCAGATGTCGGATCATTGACGGTCAGCAGCCAGAGAAACGGCCAGGAGCAACCAGCCGTCAGAATCTGCAGTCTCTGAGCCGTCGGCGTAAAAAAGAGGCCCGGACGTTCTGTCAGAAGCAGAACGTCCGGGCACTTGATTCGGGCCAGAAGTTTGATTCGGCCTATTCCGGTTGTGGACGACCAGTCCTACTGTGCAGAGACACAATAGAGATGCTTGTTGGACCGGAAGAAGATCTGACCATTGCTGATGGCCGGCGTTGCACTGAATTCTTCCTGGTCAGTGGTCAGCTTGTTTGTCGCAAGCTTCTCGAACGTTTCCGAGGGCTTAATCACGTGGATGTCGCCACCGCGAGTGACATAGAAGATCTTTCCGTCACCCAGAACCGGTGACGAGTAGTCCGTTCCGCCCATGCCACCTCGACCACCACGCCCGCCTCCCCTGCCGCCGAATCCACCAGGGCCGCCAGGGCCGCCAGGCCCACCGAATCCGCCAGGGGCTCCAGGACCGCCGGGAGCTCCGGGAGCTTGTTCTCCGGGTCGGCCCGGACCACCTGGACCAGGTGCTCCAGGCCCACCCGGACCGCCGGCGGCTCCGCCAGCAATTCGGCTCTGGAAGATCTCCTTCCCGTCCGCAGCGTTGATGCACTTCACTGTTCCGCCGGACACGAGGTAAAGGCGACCTTCATAAAGGAGCGGTGTGGAGAAACGATTGCTGTCATTGCCACTCCAGACAACATTCGTCGCTGAGATGTCGCCTTTGCCGCCTGCCTTCAGTGCAATCGAACCGCCTCCTCGACCTTCAACCGCATAAACCGTCGTTCCGTCGATCAGTACGCTCGAGTTGAACTGGTCGGTCTGCATCGCCGGGCAGTACCAGCGGAGCTTTCCGTTTTCTGGGTTCAAGCCCCAGATTTCCATCGGAGCGCCGATCACGATGTCGGTGCGAGAATCGTCAACATTGCATAGCGCTGGTGTTCCCCAGACGTTGCCGAGGTTGTCGCTTTCCGCCTTCCAAAGTTCTTTTCCGGTGGCTACGTCGAGCCCCACAACAGCTCGGGATTCCGCGCCGGCTGGAACAACCAGCACCTTCCCTGCCAGAATCGGACTGGATGATGATCCCCAGGCGCGATCATCGGAGCTTGTGCCGACGCTGACGTGCCACAGTTCTTTTCCGTCCATGTCCCACGCGTAAACTCCAGCCTTGCCGAAGAACGCATAGACGGTGGAGCCGTCAGACACTGGTGTGTGAGATGCGTAACCGTGTTCTGGAACTCCCATACCGGTGTATTCATCTTCCGGAAGGACGGCATCGATTGTCTTTTCCCAGATGACCTTGCCGGTGTTTCGATCAAGGCACTGCATGTGGCGCTTGAGCGCGGACATATCACCGGGGTTCTGGCGGTCAAGCCCATAACCTGAATACGAAGTGACGAAGACCTTGTCACCAACAACGATCGGACATGACACGCCGGCTCCAGCCAGGGGAGCCTTCCACTTCAGATTCTCCTTGTCACTGAATGTCGTCGGGAGTGGTTCTTTGTCTGTGCTGACTCCCGAGCCATTCGGGCCACGGAATCGAGGCCAGTCAGAAGCCTCTGCTGATGCTGAAGCAAGCGTGGCTGACACAATTGCTGCATTGATCCATCTGGAAATCCGTCGGGGAAAAACCATCTGTCATCCTTTGAAAAAAGTGGCGAACAACGAAAAGAAAGCGCAACCCGCGGGCATTTCCGCAATGATAGGGTCTGACTCCGTCTCATGCACGCATGGTGCACGTATGTCTGGTGGCCAGCGAACAACCTGCGCTGCCATGTGCCGGTGAGCCGTGGGATGCCCCTTTGGCACAAGGGATCTGCCTTTGCTGGGAATTGAACCACCGACAGCCACCGGCCAGACCGCGAAAATCCGCCAAAACCGGAGATTTTTGTTCAGATGTTCTGTGGCAGGGTTTGTCGAATTGGTTCCCAGCTCAACATTTTGTTCGCGAGTCTCCAAGCGGAGATGTTTGTCCGAAAGCCGAACGGCGAACATCGCGTGAGCATTTGGAATCAGAAGCCCGTCGCGGTTGCAAGTTGTTGAGCAGATCGATACTTCTGCGAGCACGGGATTCTATGACTTATCAGCAAGGAAATTAGCATGGTTGATATTCGAAAAGGTGCAGTGACACTCAAGGGCAACCCAGTCGATCTCGCAGGGGCTGCGTTGACCGTTGGATCCAAGGCTCCGGATTTTTCCCTGCAGGGAAATGGGCTGGAAGAAGTCTCTTTGGCCACATCCGCCGGCAAGACTCGCATCATTGCGACCATTCCATCACTGGATACGTCGGTTTGTGCTCTGGAAACAAAGAAGTTCAACGACCAGGTCGCATCCCTGGGCAACGTGGAAGTTCTGGTGGTCAGCATGGATCTGCCGTTTGGCCAGAAGCGATGGTGCGGATCTGAAGGTGTTGACAAGGTAAAAACCCTCAGTGCTCATCGGTGCACTAAGTTCGGTGAGGACTATGGTGTGCTGATCAAGGGAGGTCCGCTGGATCGATGCCTTTGCCGCGCGGTGTTCGTCGTCGATGCCTCAGGCAACATCAAGTATGCAGAATACTGCTCAGAGATTGCTGAACATCCGAACTACGACGCCGTCCTTGCCGCTGCGAAATAGCAATTGTTTCCAGGAAATGCCTGGCGACTCCGGGCTGCTCAGGGTAGTCTCTTCTGAAGTACGCGGGGGTAACGCTCCGCGTATTTTCGTTTCTGCTCGGAGATTCCCTTGTCCGCCGATCGTACCAGCCCGTACCGCTGTAACTTCTGCGCGGAAAATCTGCATCAGCAGTCACTGGAAGGCTGGAGACGTTTGCTGATTCTGACGCCGATTCGAAGCTTCAAATGTCCTCATTGCTTCGCGGTGTTTTGGCGTCCACTGGCCGCCATTGGCTACCTGCCGGGCGTTCGATGGCTGTTTGGTCAGTCTCCCAAGGAACAGCTTCGCAAAGCTGTCGGGTCCGCCAAGCGAGGCTCCGAGAAAAGCTCCGGGGTCGAATGGAAAATGGGTCGAAGCCTGGTGAAGCTCGGCCGATGGATCACTTCTGCGGAACAGGGGCTTGTTTCTGGATTGCTGGGCATCGTGCATCGGCTGTTCGGCCGAAAATCATCGAAATCAAAGCGATCGCGATCCAGCCGCAAACGCTCTCGCACGTCGGCCGAAAACTAGGCACGACTCCTGAAAATCGTGACCCGTTCATCGGTCAGATTCGGAGGCCTCCGTCGTGCTTGCCGGAAATGGTCGTTCGCCCAGAATCTTCTCGACCTGTTCGCGTTCCAGATCTTCTGATTCCAGAAGTGCGTTGACCAGCGATTCCATCTGACCCCGGTACTTCGTCAGCAGTTCGAATGCGGACGATTCACATTCTTTGATGATTCGCTGAACTTCGATATCGATCTGGCGGGTCGTCTCTTCGCTGAATTCGCGGTAGGTGTGCATCTCCTTGCCGAGGAACGGGTGTTCTTCGGACTGACGAAACGACACTGGCCCGATGAGATCCGACATGCCCCAGCGAGCGACCATTCGTCGAGCAATCTGAGTCGCCTGTTCGATATCGCCCTGAGCCCCCGCTGAGTACTCATTGAAGATCATCTTTTCCGCAGCTCGACCGCCCATGGTCATGACAATTCGCGCCTTGAGGCGCCGTTCACCAAGATTGTGGATCTCACTTTCGGGCATCAACTGAGTCACACCGAGCGTCCGACCGCGAGGCACGATGGAGACTTTGTGAACCGGATCCATCCCTTCCTGGGCCCATGCCAGAATCGCGTGGCCGGCTTCATGCCATGCGGTCAGTTCCTTTTCCTTGCGATCCATTTTTTCATCGCGAGGAGCGCCCATGGTGACGATGTCCTGAGCATACCGGAAGTCGCTCATGTCCACGGCTCGCTTGTCTTCCCGAGCGGCCTTCAAAGCGGCTTCGTTGACCAGTTTCTCCAGTTCAGCGCCGCTGTAGCCCATGGTCGTCTTCGCAAGAGAATCGAGGTCAACGGAATCGGCGAGCGGTACCTTGCGAGTATGAACCTTCAGAATTCCCAGACGCCCATCGCGAGCCGGGAGATCAACGGTCACATGTCGATCGAAGCGTCCGGGGCGAAGCAAAGCCGGGTCAAGAACGTCTGAGCGATTCGTGGCTGCAAGGACAATCACCGTTTCGCCCTGCTGGAACCCATCCATTTCGCTCAGGATCTGATTCAACGTCTGTTCACGTTCGTCATGGCCACCACCAACGCCGGCCCCGCGTACACGGCCAACGGCGTCAATTTCGTCGATAAAGACGATACAGGGGGCCGCTTCTCGTGCCGTCTTGAACAGGTCACGAACGCGTGTTGCACCGACACCAACGAACATCTGAATGAACTCAGACCCGTTGATCGAGAAGAATGGAACTCCCGCTTCGCCTGCGGTCGCACGTGCCAGAAGAGTCTTGCCTGTTCCTGGAGGACCCACGAGCAGCACACCCTTCGGGATCTTGGCTCCAAGGCGAGTAAACCGGCGAGGGTTCTTGAGGAACTCCACCACTTCCTGGAGGTCCTGTTTGGCTGACTTGAGCCCGGCCACATCATCAAAGGTGGCTGATTTTTCGCTCTTCTCAAACCGTCGTGCCGGGCTTCGAATGAAGCCGCCCATCATTCCACCCGCGCCAAACGGGTCGGAAGATCGACGGAGCATTGACCACATGAAGTACAGGAACACCAGCGGCAACAACACCCACACAAACAGATCACCAACACCCACCACGGAAATGGGAGTGATGATGTATTCCACTTTCTTCTCATCCAGAATTTTCTGGAGTCCTTCGTTCCCCACCATCTCCGGAAGGAGCACTGTATTGAATTGCTCCGACAGCGAGCCTGTCAGTCCGTCAGGGCGCTCTGTGGGAATCTCCTTCCATTTCCCTGTCAGGATCTCACCGTGGAACGTCACCGTTCGCACACGATCCTTCTGCAACTGTGAATAGAAGAACGAATACGGGATTGTCGTGCCGTAGTTCGTCGGCGAACTATTCCATGCGAAAATGGCCAGAACCAGTGCGATGACCAGCAGGATCATCGACATCGAACCAAAATTCACTCGGCGAGGATCATTGCCAGGAGGGCCCTGAGGTTTGTTCTGAGGAGGGGTAGGAGTTTGATTGCCGTTTGGGTCGCTCATGAAAGGCTTTTTCTTCAGACCAATTCCGGGCGACCTTTATGGACGCTCAGAATTTGATCGCTTGATGATCCAGAAAGGATTGAGTGCGGTGTTTGACTCACTTCCGAACACCACTACAGCCAATGATAAGGGAAAATCGATGTTCGGACAGTTCGCAAACTCACAGTTCTCATCTCAAACAGTGTGCGGAGCGTACTTCAGCCAGAGTTTTCAGGCAATTGAGCAGGTTTGAGCAATTGGCGGGACCAAAGATGTCCGACGAAGGAGGATGCTCGAACGCCGGACTGAGTCGCAAAAAAACGCCGATGCAGGAA
>CAZIGZ010000070.1:19956-31470 GCA_964538835.1 uncultured Chitinophaga sp.
CCCGCATCGGCGTGCTGGGTGTGGTCAGCTTTTAGACAACGTCTAATTACTTCGCTTCTTCTTTGGCTGGAGGAGCTGGCGCTTCTTCAACCTTTGGTGCTGCTGGAGCCGCTGCTGCTGGAGTTGCTGCAGTTGCACAGCCAGCGCTGGTTGCACAGCCACCGCAAGAGGTGGTTGTTGCACAGCCGCCGCATGCTGGCTTAGATGCACAGCATGGCTTTGCTTCGCAGCTTGGCTTAGCTTCGCAGCAGGATTCCTGCTTGCAGCACTTTACCTTGGCTGGCTTGCACTTTTCGACTTTGCACTTTTCAACCTTGCACTTCACTGGCTTGCACTTGACTGGCTTGCAGCAGTTCTTTGCTTCTGCTGTGTTAGCGAGCAACATTGCCGCCAACGCGACGATCAGACCGAGGTGTCGCATGATTTCAACCCTTCATTCTCTATCAGGCATCGAGCCTGTTTGTCCCGCGAGACCATGGAACACGCTTCCAAGTCCGCGGACCCTCCAAAACTCCCGCAAACCGTAGTTTGACTGACCGGAATCTGTCAAACAACCTGCCCATTTTTTCATCTTTTGACAATTCTGGGCGAGCACACGACAGTCAGGAAACGCGCGATTTCGGGGCTCTGGCGATCGGTCTGCCACGGCATTGGCAGTCGCAAAACGGCCCGGAATTCCTTTCAGGGCCGCAAGTCGTGGTTTTCACAACACAATGCAGGGAAACAGGTTACGTCACTGAAAGACGGTGGTGTTCACCCTGGATCAGCGAGACCTGAGTAAGCCGGCACATGTCCAGGAGTTCGCTGGCCGCCTGCATGACGCCGATCATGTCACGATCATGGTCCAGAGCCTCCTTCAGCTGCTGGGTCACTTCGGTCATGTTGTCAATTCCGGCGTGCTGAGCGGTATGGTGCAGCTTGGTGGTCAGGGATCGGAGTGAATCCAGGTCCTGAGTATCCAGGGCCGTCACCAGAAGCTCAATCTGCTGTCCAATGTTGAGAGCGATATCGACGGAGACTTCCGGAACTTCCAGGCGATCACTACTTCTTGATCGGACGGCCGTGATGAACCGTTCGACCAGCTCCGGATCGAACTGCGTCCCGGCGCAGCGGCGCAGCTCTTCAAATGCTTCCGCACGGGACTTTCGGCGGCGGTATGGAGCATCCGAGGTCATTGAGTCATAGGCATCGGCAATCGCCAGAACTCGTGCACTGACGCTTGGGCGGGTTTCCCGGCGGGAGAAGAATGTCTGGTTGCTCATGTCGAACCAAAGTCCGTACTGCTCCACGATCTCCGTAAGAGTTTCTGAACCGAAGCTCGATTTGACCAGATGGACGCTGACCGCTTTATTGCGTCGCATAATGGCCCATTCTTCGTCCGTCAGCTGCCCCTTCTTCTGAAGAATCGAATCCGGCACGCCAATCTTTCCAATGTCATGGAGCAGCGCTGCAATCTCCAGCGTGTAGCACTCACGCATCGAAAGCAGTCCTTCACCGGTGGCGACACAAAGATCTGCCACACGTCGGCAATGAGCCGCAGTCGGCTGGTCTCGGTAGGACAGGGCGGAGACCAGAGCCGTCACGGCCTGGAATGGGATCGCCATATCCGGAGCCGACTTGTCTCGCTTCTCTTTACGAGCCGTCGGTACGGTTTCTCCGATCTGATTGAGTTGCTTTTGAGCCTTGTCGAATCGAACGACCTGGTTTCTTCCATGTCGCTTGGCCACGTACAGGCATTTGTCCGCCTGATCGAGCATGTCCTGTGCGGATGTGGGGTTTTGACTGGAGGCCGAAACGCCGAGACTTGCAGTGACTTTCAGTTCTGCAATCTGAAGGGATTTCACCGCCAGCCGAACTCGCTCGGCTCGCAGTTCCGCATCGTCGATACTGGTGTCCGGCATCAGAATGGAGAACTCTTCACCACCATAACGACAGACCACATCATTCTCACCGGCGGTCTTCATCACGACGGCAGCTACTCGCCGCAGAACTTCGTCGCCCATGGCGTGACCATGGTTGTCATTGATTGACTTAAAGTGGTCAATGTCGACCATGACCGCGGACAGCAGACGACCGGTAGCTCGCGATTCATCCCACAGGGATTCGAATACTTTGAAGAAGCTGCGGCGATTGACGCAGCCCGTCAAAGCATCTCGGGTCGCCAGCCATTCGAGTTCCCGGTTCTGCTGACGAATCTCCTCACTGGATTGTTTCAGGGACTGTAGCGCGTCTCTGAGTTCCTTCTGCTTTCGATCCAGTTCCGTGACGTCTTCAAAACTGACAACAACGCCGCGACATCTCTGTTTATCATCGTGGATAGGAACAGAGCTCACGGAGAATGTCCGTTCTGCGGAGTTCATTCCCAGCTTCATGAGAACACTGCGGCGGGACTGTCCGGTTTTCGCGGTGAAGGCCCATGGAGCTTCCGTGAATCGATGATCTTCGACGACTCGGAAACCAAGATCAGACGCGGTCTTCGCCAGAAGCTCTTCGACCGACATGTGCATATGGGTTGCGAAGGCACCGTTAGCCAGCACGATCCGCTGATCATTATCCAGAACGAGCAGACCTTCTGCCAGAGCATCCAGGGCCTCACGGACGCGAGGAGGAATGACCTGCGAAGGATTCAGATGCTTCAGAACACGACGAAGGTAGATCGTGAAACTGACAAACAGGCACCCTGCAAGAAAGATCGACAGTGTAAACTCGGGACGCATGATGGAACCGAACGGTCCGGCGGCCACTTCCCGAAACCGAATCTCCAGCTGCCCCCAGTCGTCTTCGCCTGACGAGATCGGGACGATGAATTCGCGGGAACTTTCCGGCTTGCTGCCTTTTGTTTCCCAGATCTGTTCATGGGGACCGGATTGAAACAGCAGCGAACCGTCTTCGTTCGTTCGCACGGCAATCGATTCAACTTCCGAATTGCGAGTCCGAATCGTGTCAAACGTTGTCTGGATCTGCTCCGCGTTCATTCGAGGAGCCAAAGCCATGAAGCTGACGGCCGATGCTTCACAAAATGCAGAGCGATTCTCCTGCGCCGATGTGCCGACGTTCGGGATCAGCCCCAGCAGACCTGCGACAAGCAATGAGCTGACCGAAAGGCTGACGAGGCCGAGGACGATTCGGAAACTGGATGAAAGGCGGCGAAACCGCATTGCTGAAAACTCACGGACTCAGGGGGCCTGAAGTGATCGCGGAGTTCCGCAATCCTGAAGAATCCAGAAAGCATAGGTCAAAAATACGACCCTGCCTGACCGAGCCCGGCGTGGTGCATCGTTTTGGCAACGAAACCCCCGAATTGCGTGACTCCGCGAACCTGCAAGGCCAGCAACTTCGCAACAACCGTTGCAACCCCTCCCGTCGGGGACCGCTGCCGGAGAAGCCGAGTGCTCGGCTGGTTCGAATGCCAATCTGAAAAAAAGGAACTTCACTGCCCGGTCAACGTGCAGCGATCACTGAATTCGGTTAGGAACACGATCTCCGGGATGATCCGCCGATTTGACCATGGTGTTGTGAGGGCGGCACACGGCGATTGCGTGCAGAGGACAGCGAATGGACGTATCGAACTATAGCTTCTTCCCAACGCGGGTCGTGACCATTCAGTTCCCGAATACTGAGGGTCTGAACGCGGACCTCTGCGACCTTTTTGAGCGGCGTCCGGAGCTGGATGACCGGTTCAATCTTCACCCCGACGCCATGAATCTACTTCGTCTGGCAGAGACCGTTCCAGCGATCGAACAGCTGCGTTCCATGTTCATCACCGCGGTAAAGCAGTGGCTGGACGCCGAGGGAATTACGGGAGTGGAGGGCATCGATCTACTGCTTTTCAGCAATCGCTCACGTCGAGGCGAGTCGACGATTGCCCACAACCACCAGACTGACCTGATCGGTATCTACTATGCCCGCACCGCGATTTCCGATCGGCCGCCGATTGATCCGGCCGATGGCGAAGACTATTTCAATCCCGGCGACGGAGTTCTGGTGCTTCACGACCCTCGTTTCAATGCCAACCTCAGCGCGGTCTGCCAGCGTGATCACGTCAAAGTTTTTCCTCGCCCCGGCCTGATGCTCATCTTCCCTGCCTACGTCTGGCACTCCGTCACGCCGCACCAGGGCGATTTTCACCGACTGGCGTTCGCAATGAACTTCACTCTGCGCTGGCCCGCGGGACCGGCAGAAACATTTCCACTGACGTGATTCGTTCTCCGTTAAACAGTCCTCGCCGCAGGCGGCTTGAAGAGCTTCGGTCATGGAATGACCTTGCGACGTAGGCGAGTCATTCCATGACTCGAGCCTTGTCTCATCATGCGTTAGTCGGCGTCGACGGGAAAGAACTCGATCGACAGTGGGTACTTCCAATACTTGCCCTCAGCCGCCTGAATGGCGCCGATGATTGGGAAGACGACCCAAAGGGCTCCAAGGACGATCAGCATCGGAACGCCGATCACAATGAACACAGCAATGCCGGAGATGATGGCATAGATCAGGCTGCTCAGCATCCAGTTGATGATGATTCGTCCCTGACGCTTCACTTCGACCGATTCATCTTTGCCGACGATCCACATGATGATTGGAGCGACAGTGCCAAGGACTGTCCAGGTCAGCAACTGTGACGCGTGCATCAGCGCACAATAGATACGAGGTTTCAGGCCACAGACGGTCAGTTCCGCAGCGGCACCAGCCTGTGGAAGCGGTGGTGGCGACGAAGCAAAGGCCGTCGGCTGGGGCGAGCCATTCAGAACTTGCTGCTTAGCCTGCTGAAACTCTGCCTCGGTCAACGCACCTGAATCTCGCAACTGCCTGAGTCGTTCCAATTCCGCTGAGATCATTGCATCCTCCGATGGCTGCTTCGGCACTGCCTGGGCCACTTGTCGAGTCTCTGTCTTCGACGACTGGTCAACCGCCAGTGACATACGGTTGAATGGCAAAAACGAGGCGGTTGTTCGTCGGGCAGGAAAGAATCCTGGCGAAAATCGGTCAGATTTCACCAGGCATCGTCTGGGGCCGCTGCATCCTGTGAAAACGGAGCCCCAAAAGCTCCGGGTCCACAAGATCACTTGCTGGTCGGCTGCTGATGAATTGGCAGAGTGATCGAAAATCGAGTTCCCTTGCCCACTTCGCTCTCGCAGACAATCTGGCCATGGTGCGCCTCGACGACTCGTCGCACCGTTGGCAAGCCGAGCCCGCTGCCGCCCGAGCGAGTTGAAAAGAAGGCCTGGAACATTTTGGCACGGGTCTTTTCGTCCATGCCTTTTCCGGTGTCGATCACTTCCAGGACGACCTTATCGCCGCGGGCACGAGTCAGCAGGTCAATGGAGCCACCGTCGGGCATGGCTTCAATGGCATTGCGACACAGATTCACCAGCGCCTGACGCATCAGGGCTTTGTCGAGCGGAACCAGCGGGAGGTCACTGTCCAGATGCGTTCGCAGCTCGACGTCCATGCTGCTGGCCTGAGGTTTCAGGAAGTCGACATAATCGGCAACCACATCGTTCAGGTTACCATCTTCCAGTCGCAGCTCACCGGCTCGCGCAAACTGCAGGAAAGCGTTCAGGATATCTTCGAGGTTGCGACATTCGCCCTGAAGACTTCCAATTCGGCGAAGCATTCGACGTGCACGCGGCGTGTCGTCACCTTCAAGGTCTTCTGCAAGCAGTTCGAGGTTCATACCGATCGTGGACAGCGGATTACGAATCTCGTGTGCCAGTCCGCCAGCCAGTGTCGCGAGTTCCGTATTCTGGGCTCGCAGAAGTTCACGTTCCTGCTGTTCTGCGGAGCCTTCCATCGCCACACACCATTGCAGAAGAAATCGCAGGCAGCAGAGAACGCCCGCGTTTGGATTCAAAAAGATCTCCGAGGATGTCCTCGGAGATCAGTCATTGAGAATGACACATCAGAGCCGCTGCGGCAGGCTGACCTGTCGCAGCGGAAATCATCAGCAGACAGACTTAGTCCTGTTCGTCCGCATCGTCATCAGTCTTCTTGGCGGCCAGGACAGCCTTGCGAGACAGCTTGACGCGGTTTTGGTCATCAACAGCGATGACTTTCACTTCAAACGTGTCGCCGATCTTGCAGACATCCGTGACATTCTTCACGAAGCCGTCTGACAATTCGCTGATGTGACACAGACCGTCTTTGCCAGGAGCAATTTCGATGAAGGCGCCGAAGTCCTTGATCGAAGTGACTTTGCCCATGTAAATGCGGCCTGGCTGAATTTCTTCACACAGCGCTTCGACGCGTGCAAGAGCCATGTCAGCAGACTGAGCATTGGCAGCGGAGATGGTCACGGTTCCGTCTTCGGCGATGTCGATCATCGCACCAGATTCTTCCTGAATCGCGCGGATGGTCTTTCCGCCTGGGCCGATCAGCAGACCAATCTTTTCCGGATTGATGGCAGTCTGAACGAGCTTTGGAGCGTGAGTCGACACTTCCGTACGCGGACGTCGGATCGTTGTCAGCATCTGTCGGAGAAGTTCCTTGCGGGCCTTCAGAGCCTGTTCGAGCGTGGCTCGAATAATCTCTTCACGGATGCCCGGGATCTTCAGGTCAAGCTGAATGCCCGTCACACCGCGGCCGGTTCCTGCCACCTTGAAGTCCATGTCGCCGAAGTGGTCTTCGTCGCCCATGATGTCGGTCAGCAGAGTATACTTGTGACCTTCGTCCACAAGTCCAATGCTGATGCCTGCGACTGGCTGAAGAATCGGAACACCAGCGTCCATCAGAGCCAGCGTCGCGCTGCAGACCGAGGCCATGGAACTGCTACCATTGGACTCAAGAATGTCAGAGATGACTCGGATGGTGTATGGGAACTTTTCTGGTGGTGGAATGACTGGAGCCACCGAGCGTTCTGCCAGGCAACCGTGGCCGATTTCACGACGGCCAGGGCCACGAACCGGCTTACATTCACCGACGGAGAACGCCGGGAAGTAATAGTGCAGCATGAAGCGTGAAGCGTCTTCGCCGAACAGCCCATCGCTCTTCTGCTGATCGCGAGTCGTTCCCAGTGTTGCGGTGGCAAGCGACTGAGTTTCCCCGCGAGTAAACAGTGCGGAACCGTGAACTCGTGGCAGGATGGAAACGTCGGTGCTGACAGCACGCAGGTCGGTTGTCGCACGGCCGTCGATTCGACGACCTGCAAGGATCTGATCGCGAACAACTCGCTCTTCCAGGTCATGGAATGCGGTTGCAAACTGAGCCTTGGTCCAGCCGTCTGCAGTCGTATCCGCTTCGGCAGGGAAGTACTTTTCGATGAGAGCTTTCTTCAGTTCGCGAACCTTTTCTGCTCGCTCCTGCTTCATCTTCGTTGTCTTGGCTTCTGTCAGGCGATCGTAGGCATCTGACTTCAGCACGTTGTAGAACGGATTGGCAGCAGGTTCAGGGAAGACAACCGGAGCGATCTCCGCCTGCTTCGCAAGTTCCAGCTGGAGATTGCACAGAGTCTGGATGTGGCGATGAGCGAACATGATGGCATCGCCCATTTCCTTTTCCGGAATCTGCTGGCCGAAACCTTCGATCATCAGAACCGCATCGCGGGAGCCTGCAACGATCAGATCCAGCTTGCTCGTCTTCATCTGCTCGACGGTCGGCATCAGAACCAGTTCTTCGCCTTCCATGCCAACTCGAACTGCGGCGATTGGTCCCTTGAACGGCAGACCGGAAACCATCAACGCTGCGCTGGCCGCTGTAATGCTCAGAACATCCGGGTCATTAACACCGTCACATGACATGACGTTGGACATGACCTGAACTTCGTCGGTGAATCCCTTTGGAAACAGAGGGCGAATGGGACGGTCGGTCAAACGGCTGGTCAGAATTTCGCGAGTCGTCGGGCGACCTTCGCGTTTCAGGTATCCACCGGAAAATCGTCCTGCCGCTGCAAGACGCTCACGGTAATCAACGGTCAGAGGAAAGAAGTCAGTGCCCGGACGAGAAGGTCCGGACTGAGCGGCCACAAACACGCTCGTTTCACCAAACTGGAGCAGAACTGCTCCGGACGCCTGCTTCGCCAGTTCTCCGGTCTTGATCAGAAACTTCTGACCGGCAAAATCACATTCAACCTGTACCTTCTTCACAATTCATCCTCACCCGGACCAGCCGGAAACGGACTGAGCCCTGTGCAGGATCGTGAATCAGATTCTTCGCTCGTGCAGCAACTTCACGACATCAGGAACGCATGCAGCCGCGGACAACAATTCCGCTCAATGCGATGCCGAACGATCCGGGGAACAGTTTCCCGCCATCGGATCGGTCTTCAACGTCTCTGCAAATTCCGACAACTCAAAGTCGCCACAGGATGCGGCAATCCGCTACGAACCTGCGGCTGCAGTCTTACCTACAAAACTACCAACCAACAAAAACAACCAACAAAAACACAGTTAACCAACACACGACAAACAACAACAGCCAGCACATTTTGAAGGGGTTGCAGTATCACTTTTGCAACCCCAACAAAACAGAAAGGCGTCGCACCGAGGTTTCGAATGCGACGCCGAATCATTACTTTCGAATGTTCAGGCGGCCAATGATCGCCAGATACTTGGCTGGATCCTGACGCTTCACGTAATCCAGCAACTGGCGACGGCGGCTGACCTTGCTGAGCAGCCCTCGACGTCCCGAATAGTCTTTCGGGTGAGTCTGCAGGTGCTCGGTCACGGCCTGAATTTCCGCTGTCAGTACCGCGATCTGCACTTCCGGGGACCCGGTATCACCCGGCTTTGTTGCAAATTCTGCGATAATTGACTGCTTGTGTTCCTGACTAATCATTCTTTTGCCTTTCTGCCGACTTCGCGGGAACAGCCCAGCCTGAGCCGAAACTGCCCTGAAACGCGATAGAATCGGGGACTTTGGATCAAACCGACGTTCGGTTTTGCTCAGGCGGGATTCTAACGTCAAATCCCCCTGATTCAATCCTGATCATGATCGACGCGGGAATCGGCCATTCCTGTGGTCCAAGGCCACAAAAATGGGCCGAATCACGAGAGTACCCGGGAAAAACACGGCCGTTGACCGTTTGGGGCATCGCGAGAATTCTGAACCCGCTGGGCGAGCGAGGGATGAATACTGCGACTCCCAGGCGTTTTGGTCCCCTCGGACGTGTCGAGTTGGGACGAGGCTTTTGGTTGACGGGGTCTACTTCGAGTACTCGAAATCCACCGTAATCTTCCAGTCACCGCCGTCCTCTTTCAGGATAATCAATGAGCGCTGCCATCCTGCTGCAGTCTGGCGAATCAAGCGGAGGTATTGGGAGCAGAAGTCGTAAACCTCCGGGCTGAGTCCGACATTTTTCACTTCCGGATGATTTTCAATCAGGCCAATGTCGGCTCCACCGTCGGGCGTTGAACAAATCTCGAACTGAATCTCATTCATAAACTCCGGCGTCAACGCGATCAGCTCATTGGCCAGAGCCGTTGTGATCTCCTGCAACAGGGCCAGATTTTCTTCCTGCGATGTCATGTATCTGCCTTTTCTGCTTTGTTCTTTGCTTTGCCCTGTGGACAACCCGGTGGTGCGGGGAAGAGATAATCTCTCCGTAATCCGGAATCAACCGGGGAGCCTGCCAGCCTCGCGGAATTCGTCCGGTCGGGCCAGCTTGCGGATTCAGGCATTCTCTCGGTTCGAGCGTCATCGCGGCGATGCGGCGATCCTATGATGCGACCAGGCAATGACAGCGAAGATTCTGATCAACTGTTTCGCCCGACTATTCCATGGGACCATCTTCTGGTTCCGAGCGTTCTTCGTCGCGAACTTCGTCGAAATGCCAGGTGCAGAGAATTGTTCCGGCGGAGCGAGCAAACTCCCAGTACGTCCCATGCCGACTCCAGCGTCGTTTCAGGTGGGGACGCTGTGAGGCTTCTGCGTTTTCACGCAGGATCGTGAACAAGTCCGTGAGCACGTCCGGGTTACTTCCATAGTAACTGTGTCCCATAAAGCTCATGTCAATCCGCGAGCAGTCAATGGTCTGGACGCCATCCACGATGGGCATAAAGCGAGCATCACCGGCTCTTGGTTTCGCATGCAGAGATTTCGATGCGATCAATGCGGTGTCCGAACTGTTTGCGTACAGCGTCACACGTACACACAGCGGCACAACATCGGGAACCCACGCCTTAAAGTCGCCAAGTCCCACGTCCGGCGCACACAGTACCAGGTTGTGAATGGGCCGGCGGGCTGTTTCAGAAAACCCTCTGGTGCCATCCAACGCCATTCGCCGAAGCCCCTGAAGAACCATGCGGTTGCCCATGCTGTGCACCACGATGTGTATCTTCGCATCCGACGGAATGGACGATCGAAGCGCCTGCAGAAACTCCGTGAAGGGCTCAATTGATTCGTGATTGATCGCTTCGTCTTCTTCGTACGAATTGATTCCTCCCTTGCTCGGCCAGCAATATGCCACCACAGCCCCATTGAATGGCATGTCGAGCCCCAGCTGGGCAGCACGAGTTACAGCGTCATCGAAGGAGACGTTGAAGCCATGCACAAAAACCATCACATCGCGCAGGCGGGACCGTTCAATCAGTTGTGAAACACCCGCATGAAACTCTGCGGACGTCTGAGGTTCTGCCATCACTGTGGCTCGCGTCACAGAACGAGCAGCGTCCGATGCCGCTACCGCAGACGCTTTGGAAACGGCAGAGCCAGCACCGGCAGAAGCGGATGCAAGCGAGACGACGTCATGACCGCCGGGTGATGCTGAGAGATTCTTCGCCGTATTCGCGGCACGAACTTCCTGTCCGCGACGACGATGTGGAATCGTGACAAGACAGCGGCCGTAGGACGGTTCACTGAGGACTCGCGAATCATCAGGGCCTTCGGGCAGGAATCGTCCGCGATTGGTCGCGGCAAAGACCACCCAGTCACATTCGGTGTCATTCCAGCGAGTCACCGAGACGGGTTCCGACAGCGTGTCGACATACGGTTCAAACGCGAAGGCCACCAGTGTCGGTGCAGCGCCGCTTCGGACCTCGTCTTCCATGGCAGTGTCGTAAACAATACCAAGGGATTTGTCGGCAACTGCAGGGGCCACCGGCGCGCGACATCCGGGAGCGACGCCAAGAAGTCCGGCCATCGCCAATGAGATCAACCCCACAAATGGCTGATGTCGTGAACTGAAAAAGAACCAGCGAATGTCCGGATCCTGTTCGTGTCTTGAGATTCATTGAGTCTGCCGCGATCCTCACGGTCTTGCCGCGTCAGGGCCGGCTTAGCCGTCGACACTTTATCTGTCGTTCTTGTTGTCTTCGAAGAGCGATCATCAGCGGCTCCCCAAAGTTCGGCTGCTCATTTTTCGCGTGTCATAGAATTCTGGCAGAAATCGCCGTTCTCATTCATCAATGAGGCAAACGACTGCTGGGCCGAGCATGCGGGCCCGCAAGAAGAACATTTCATGACTGCAGTTCTTCGAACCGTCTTGCGGTGAGGACTGTTCGTCACAGCTGACGAATGCTGCTTGTTCCGCGTCGCGATCGCTGACCGGTCGGGCTTTGATCAGACTCTTCGAATGAAGGAGACTCG
>CAZIGZ010000071.1:0-31074 GCA_964538835.1 uncultured Chitinophaga sp.
ATTCTTCAGTGGATACGTGTGTGTGTTGTGCGCTACTGAGTCGTCGGAAAGAACCTCAATCGTCTGGCCAGCACGAGCAACCAGGGCGTGCGGCGTAAACATGCAGCCTTTCTGGTCAAACAGGACCTTGGCCTTCGGATCCACCTTCTTCAGATCCGGATGAACGCTTTTCGGAGCCTTCGGCAGGTAGATGAAAACGTTGGCCAGTCCTTTGTTGTCCTTGTTGATGACGATGTCATCTTTATAAACGTCTACTGCCGCACAGACTTCCTTGTCCTTCACTTCTGCACCCTTGCCGTGCAGGAGTTCAGGAGCCGGGATATCGCCCTTCACGATCACCTGACCAGTCAGAGTTCCCCAGTCTTCAGCAATTACGGACTGAAATGACAGCAACGACACAATGGCCGTCAGCAGTACTTTCTTCATGACTCACACTTTCTTTCAGAAGTTCACCGGCAGGCCCGATCGGCTTCCACGCAACCAATCCGTTGCCCGTACCCAGCGCCGCACAGAAGAGAACAAGTCCTCAGGCAGCAATCTGCAACACGGACAGGCCCGATGACACAATTCTAAGCCCAGGTCAGTCAAAGTCGAACGGCGTCTTCCGGAAGATCGTCGGGCAGCCCCGTCTTTTCCACGCATGGGACTCTCCGTCGTCACGCGTGAACGAATTCACTCACTTTTCAATTTACCGAAACATCTGGCCTCGCCCCTGAGCATCGAAGGCTCGGGGAAAGTGGGTAATGTTTGCCGGTTGACTGATGTCGGGCCAGAGGATGGAAATCACATCGAAACGCGCCGACCGATCCAGTCGACGTGTTTTTTTCAGCCACGCGAGGGCAGCTCGCGTCATTCGTTCCTGCCGTTTCTGGTTTACGGCTTCCCACGGCTTGCCACCCGATTCGTCCGAGCGAGTTTTTACTTCGACGAAGACGATCACGTGGCGGTCTTCGGCAATGATGTCGATTTCACCAAAGTCGTTTCGCATCTGACGAGCCAGAATGCGGTAGCCCAGCGACTTGAGGAAGCGAACGGCTTCGTCCTCGCCCAGTTCACCCAGGGAACGGTGAGCGGAGGAATGTGAAACTTCGCCGGTCCTCGCCGGCGCCCGGCCCGACAGTGGTGAGCGAACCAGTGCACAAAGCTGCTGCCAGAGTCTCCACATGGCTGTCAGCTGATCACTTCTTTCAGCACGATGCCATGGACATCGGTCAGCCGCATATCACGACCACCGAAACGGTACGTCAGACGTTCGTGGTCCATGCCCATCAAGTGCAGCATGGTGGCGTGCAGGTCATGCATTTCCGCTTTGTCGACCACGGCCTTGTAACCAAATTCATCTGTGGCTCCGTAGATCGTGCCGCCCTTGATGCCGCCCCCGGCCATCCAAAGCGAAAATCCAAACTGGTTGTGGTCACGACCGTCAGACCCCTGTGCAAACGGAGTCCGTCCAAACTCGCCCGTCCAGACCACCAGTGTCCGCTGCAGAAGCCCTCGCTGCTTCAGATCTGCCAGAAGCGCGGAGATCGGTTTATCAACCGTCTTTGCATTCTTGGTATGCCCATCGTACAGATTGCTGTGCTGGTCCCAACGGTCACCGTTGCCCGCCGGACATGTCAGTTCTATGAAGCGAACACCTCGTTCAACCAGCCGTCGAGCCAGCAGGCATTCGCGAGCAAACGTCTGGGTATTCGGAAACTCGTCAAACATGCCGTACATCTCCTGTGTCTCCCGAGTTTCATCGCTCAGGTCCATCAGGCCCGGCACGGCCAGCTGCATCTTGGCCGCCAGTTCATAATTTCGAATCGCGGACTCCACCTGGTCATCGTGGCCGTAACGCTCGCTTGTCGCCAGGTCCAGCTGTCGAATCAGATCCAGCTTCTTTCGCTGCAGGTCCGTCGAAGCCTCGCGCGGGATGATGTCGGACACAGGAGGATTGCCAAGACCAAACACAGATCCCTGGTAACTGGCCGGAAGGAAACCGCTGCCGAAGTTGTCGAGCCCGCCAGGCGGAATCAGCCCCCCATTCAGAACCACAAAGTGCGGAAGATCCTGACACTCTGTTCCCAGGCCATATCCAAACCAGGCGCCCATCGATGGGCGTCCCTGAAGTCCGGATCCTGTGTGAAGGAAATAGTTGGCGTTCGTGTGCTCCGGAAAGTTGGACGTCATTGACCGAATGACGGCCATGTCGTCCACGTGCTTTGCCATTTCCGGAAACAGGTCGCTGACCGGAATGCCGCTCTGGCCATACTGTTGAAACTTCCACGGACTGGCCAGCGTATTGCCGATGTTGTTGAACTGAGTCGGCTCAATTTTGGCCGGAAATGGCTTACCATTCTGCTCGGCGAGTTTTGGCTTCGGGTCGAAGGAATCGACCTGAGACACTCCTCCGTCCATGTACAAAAAGATGACGCTCAGAGCTTTCGGTGTGCAGTGAGTTGGCTTAACGCTCAGGTCACCTGCCGCTCGCTTCGCATCAACATCGTCGGCTGCTGCAAGCTGCTGAAGCATTGCCGAGGCCGCCACGGCGCCGAATCCACAAGCGGCCGACTTCAGCAGTTCTCGGCGAGAATTCCCCAGCCGACGAAAACGTCCACAATGTGAATGAGCCATCATGCTGTTCCTGATGGATAATCGTATTCCTCGAACAAGGGCGGATCGCCCCTGAACCAACGGAGCGTGCCGATTCGGTGCCAGAATTGCCAGTTCATGCAGCGACCGGCACCGATCCTGATATTGTCCGCATCCTCACCACAGATGACAACCGGCTTTCACCCAAAACAGGGCAAACGCCATGACGAGGAATCAGAACGGCGGTGCCTCAAATTCGTTGGGAACATGAGGTGCAGCAATCGTCGGAGATGAAGGCCCTCGAGTCGAGGGCAGGGGAGTCCCCAGCGGTGCGATTCCGCTGCCCGCAGATTCGTCGCGGCTGATGTGCTCTTCGGGCAGCGGTTCGCCGGGCTCCTTCTGCATCTCGAACAGGAATCGCGACGGAATCGATTCGCGACGCCGTCCCCATTTCATGCGAGACTTCGCGCGAGTCAGTGTGAGGTGGTCCATTGCTCGAGTCACGCCGACGTAGGCCAGTCGCCGTTCTTCAGCAATTGCCTTCTCTGTATCTTCCTCGATGCTTCGCTTGTGAGGCAGATAACCTTCTTCCATTCCGACAAGATACACGCGAGGAAACTCCAGGCCCTTCGCGGAATGAAGCGTCATCAGCCGGACACAGTCGTTCTCTTTCTTGTCGTCGCGATCCGATTCTTCCTCGCGGTCCATCAGTGCCATCGTTTCGAGAAATCCGGTCAGCGAGGGATCTTCGTTGCGTTCCACATACTGGCCGATCGAGTTAATGAACTCTTCCAGAATGTTACGACGCAGCTCCTGCTGAGATTCTTCCTTGTACTGCTTGGCGATTTCCCCCTCGTAGTTGATCTCCTGCATCAGCTGGCGAGCCATCGGAGCCAGCGTCGTCGGATTTTCATGCATCACTTTCGCATAACGCTGCAGGAGGGCTCGAAAGGTCGTCATGGAGGCCAGCGTCTTCGCAGGAATCATTCCTTCCGCGGCGGCGATCGGGACCATGTCCCAGAAGCTGATTCCCTTCTTGACGGCGGCCTGCAGCACCTTCTCCGTTGTCGTGTCCCCGATCCCGCGCGAGGGAGTATTGATAATTCGCAGCAGGCTGACTTCATCGCGAGGACTGTCGATGGCCTTCAGATATGCCATCAGATCCCGAATTTCGCGACGGTCGAAGAATGACTGACCGCCGACCAGCATGTATGGCACTTTCTGTCGTCGCAGCTCCTGTTCGAACAACCGAGGCTGTTCATTGGTGCGAAACAGAATGGCCACCTGCTTTGGTTTGACACCCAGTTCACGAATGAGATACGCAATCTCCTGAACGACATTCTCTGCTTCCGCGTTCTCATCATCGAACGCCTGAATACGTACGCCGGTCAGCGATTTTTTGTGCGCGATCAAGGTCTTGTCATGTCGCTGGCGATTATGCTTCACCAGTCGGTTGGCACAGTCCAGAATATCGTTGGTGCAGCGATAGTTGTTTTCGAGCCGGACGATCTTTGTTCCCGGGAAGTAATTGCCGAAGTGAATGATGTGCTCCACTTCCGCCCCGCGCCAGCCATAAATCGACTGATCGTCGTCGCCAACCACGCAGATGTTTTTGTGGGGCAACACGAGTGATTCAATCAGGCGAAACTGAACGCCGTTCGTATCCTGATACTCGTCAATCTGAACATGATCGTATCGTGACTGATACTTCTGCAGAATCATCGGATGATCCTGAAACAGCTTGACCGTCAGGAGCAGAAGGTCGTCAAAGTCCACCGCGCCACAGGCTCGCAGCTGCTTCTGATACTTTTTATAGGCCATCGCAGCCAGGAAGTCGAAATCTGTTTCCGTATGGCTGCTGGCTTCTGAATCCTGAACGCCCTGCATCTTCCAGCGACTGATCCGATTGATGAGATCACTGGGCTTCATGGCTCCATCGCCCAGGCGAATATCACGCAGGGCGGTGCGAGCAGCGGACTCCTGATCGCTTCGATCGTAGATGGCGAACTTCTTCGGATACCCCAATGCGTCAATGTCCTCCCGCAGAACTCGAACGCACCACGCATGGAACGTTGAAACGACCGGCCTCAGCTTCAGGTGCTTTCCGATCAGTGACATCGCACGTTCACGCATTTCCTTCGCGGCCTTGTTGGTAAAGGTCACGGACAGAATGCGGTCGGGACGAATTCCGTTGGCAATCAAATTCGCCATGCGATACGTGATCACTCGAGTCTTTCCGGTTCCGGCACCGGCAAGCACCAGCAGTGGCCCGCGCAAGGTGGCCACAGCTTCGCGCTGAGATGGATTGAGGCCGGAAAGACTGACCATGGAACGAGATGGTGTTTCACGCAGAAGTATTCGAGGCAGGAAGCCTCATCGGTCAGAAAGGAGTATACAGCGAATTCGCAAAGGGGCGGAAAGCTACCGTTCCTGCCTCGCGCTTTCAACGGCTCGAGCATCCGACCACAGAATTCAAGCACGGGCACCAACCGTGACCCGAATGGCTGAATTTGCAGGGTTTTCCGAACGGCGGAACTTTCCCGCGAGGATCTTCCGGATTCTGACGAAATCCGGAACGCAAAGTCCGAAAACGGGACAGACTCCCGCCGCCTGTCTATTCTGTGAACGAGTGAAAGGCCTGTGCCCAGACAGGAGCTGCAAAGCCCTGGCCCACAGGAGTTATCCGACCTGCTGTCAGACCTCTGCATTCGTTCCGGCAGTCACATGAAGCGTATTTTTCTGATGCTGGCTGTTCTCGCGAACTTCACGATGCTCATTGCGCTGACGCTTGGGCTTCAGGTCGGCGACCCGATGAAGTCTCAGGGGCTGGATCCGGAAGTGAATGCCCGCATCGGAACTCACATTCTGATCGGTCTGGCTGCACTCACGAGCGTGACGATGGTCTACGCGCTGCTGTTCACGTACTTCATGGGCACAGGGCGATGGATCGAAGAAACCTCCAATGCGTATTCGCTCGCTCCGACCTACTACGAGAAAAACCAGAAACTGAAGTACGGCGTACTGCCGGGTATTACGATTGCGTTCCTGATGGTGCTTGCCACAGGTTCGCTTGGAGCTGTCGCGGATCCTGCCACGACTGCATCACTCACATCGGTTTTGGGGATTTCAGACTCAACACTTCACTTTTCGATGGCCATCTCGACATGGCTGGTGAATCTTTACGTGAACCTTCTGCAGTACCTGGCAATCGCAAAGAACTCAATCATCGTCGAAGCTGTGCTTGCCGAAGTGCGACGAATTCGAATTGAAAAAGGACTTCCTGTCGACGCCTGATTCGCATTTGGTGCTCGATGATCTATCGCCACAGCAGCACAGTGGCTATCCCGCTGATCACGGCGGCCAGCCAGAATGCTCGGACGATCCGACGCTCTGGAACGCCCTGAAAAACAAAGTGGTTGTGCAGCGGACTGCAGAGAAGGATTTTTCGCTTCGTCCGGCGATACCAGCTGACCTGAAGCATCACGCTGAGCGTTTCCGCAACAAACACCACACCACAACTCAGCAGAGCCAGCTCATGCCCAGAAGCCAGGGCGAGCACTGCGAGAACGGCTCCAATCTGGAGCGACCCGGCATCCCCCATGAAGACTCGCGCTGGATGCCGATTGAAGAACAGGAATGCGACCAGCGATGAAGCGAGCACTGCGGCTGCAGCGCTGACAGGCTGAGTCTCGGGATGACGCCAGGCGAGAACAGCAATGACGATTGCGGTGGCGATGCTGCATCCCGTCGCAAGTCCGTCGAGTCCATCCGTCAGATTGACGGAATTCGAAACCGCGACGATGACAAGAACTGCCCACGGAACGAAAAACCAGATTCGAAGATCTTCCGGCAGCAGATTCTCCGGAGCCAGCCCAACGCCGGACAGATGTGATCTCTGCCACCAAAGCAGCACAGCTATGATACTCGAAAGTACGACCTGCCCAAGAAGCTTTTGCCTGGCCGTTAGCCCCTGACGCTGACGCTTTGCCTTGATCCAGTCGTCAGCGGCCCCCAGTGCGCAGAATGAAGCGGCTGTCAGCATCAGCAGCCCGGCCAGCCCTGGAGACAATCGACATAACGGCAAAAGTCCTGCGACAAAGGCCACAAGAATCATCACGCCACCCATCGTTGGCGTTCCCTGTTTGCCCGCATGCAGCTGATTCAGTTTCGCGGAATCGCTCACAATCCTCTCGCGGAGGTGTTGCCGCAGGTAGCTAATGATCGGAGGTCCGGAAATCAGTCCCCAGATCATGGCAATCGCAGAACCGATGATCAGGGTTCGCCATTCCATGTCCGCGACATTCCCTTCAATTTCGGCACTCGAGCGCACAGCCCTGCGGCGAGTGTCAGGTCGCCGGATGGAGTTCCGGTTTCAGCCAGACCCAACTTTTACCCAGTCGTCCGCAGTAATTCCCGGCCGTGATGCGAACAATGCCAGGGACTTCCAAAGCCGCTTTGATGGAAGCCTGAGTCGCTTTGCTGACCGTGGCAAGGTCACGGCCGTTGATGATGATCTCCATCGCCGACTTGACGCCATCCGGCAACTGCGATTCCACTCCCTGTCGACCTTTCAGCGTCGGGCAGAAGGGATCATTCGTGCTGGCGAACAGAAACTTGTAGCGACTTCCGGCCTTCGACCCGCTGGCTGCAATGCCTCCGGGGAACGGAGTAATCACGCCCGCCACATTTTCACACGCAATGACGGCTCGTTCTGCCGCTTCAAGCGAAGCATCTTCTGACGTTGCCATGAACCAAAGATTGCCACCCATGACTCCGTCGGCAAACGGGAATCGCCGGTCGATACAGAAGTCTCCGCCCATCGTCGGCACGACCCACATGGAACGACCATATCGCTCTTCGACCTGTTCAAATCCATCGCCGAAGTAAGCAAGCTTGCGTCCGATGCGAAAACCATTCGGAGCCCACGACAGGGCAAAGCAGCGTGCGGTCGCACAGGTCAGTACGTTCTGACAGACGCGAGACAGCAGGGCTTTCTCCAGAGCCGCTTCACGGTTCTTCCAGAACCGGGGAACATGCAGCTGACAGATCGCTCCCGGCCGGCCGTCCGGCGTTTCAAACGTGTCATCACCACCCGGTCCGACATAGCGATCAAGTCCGCCTTCGCAGTCGCACATGATTGACGACGAAGCGTTGCCCGTGGCCGCCTGAACAGCGATGTCCAGCCAGCGACGGTTCTTTGCGGTAATCAAAAACTCAACGTACAGACTGCGAAACGCTTCCGCGTATGTGTCTTCAACAAGATCGCTCATAGTCGAAACCCGATGTCATCCCACGACCGAAAAATTCACGAACGTCCTCGACCCGTATAGACCAGATCTTCGGTAATGATCTTGTCCATGAAGATGTCGTGATCGGCCACAGGAATCTGTTCGAACAGCTGGCATTCAAACGCCAGTGCGATCAGAGGCGTGTCTTTGCGAGCGTGCTGCAGAAGCTTGTCGTAATAACCTTTGCCGTGGCCCATACGAGCACCTCGGCGGTCGAACGCGACACCTGGCACCATGATAAGGTCCAGCTCTTCGACGTTGACCTGCTTTTCCGGAAGTGAACGCAGTTCCTTGCGCGGCTCCAGAATCTTGTACATGCCGACTTCCAGTTCATCCATGCCGACCAGCCGGAAGAGTTCCAGTTCGCCGTCATCGTTGCACCATGGCACGATGATCGTCTTGCCGGACTGAAGCGCGAGTTCCAGGTCATGGCGAGTCCGCACTTCGCTGCGAACGTCAATGTAAAACATGACGGTGCTGGCCTGAGCATACTCCGGGAGCGCCATGAATGCGCCGACAATGCGACGGCTCAGCTCATCTTTGTTTTCCTGAGCATTGCGATTGGAATGAGCCTGCTTGCGAAGCTGGTCTTTTTGTTCCCGAATGGCAGCATCAAGCGTCATGGACGTTAACCTGAAGCGAAAGAGTCTACTGAGTCCTGCAACCAGACCAACGACGACCGCGGTCAGGCAGGGCGGTGCGTGTTATACCCGCGGCGATAAGACCTGAGCCACGATGCAGCCCCGAAAAAACTGGCTTTCTGAACACTTGTGATTCCGACGTCCGACAGACTCCACTACAGTCTCAAAGATCCCGGCTTTTTTCTCATTCGCAAGTCATTCCCAGCGTCCACATGGCGTCCTCTCTCGTCACTCGCTTCGCCCCAAGCCCGACCGGCCTGCTCCACTCCGGCCATGCGTTCTCTGCGCTGACAGCCTTTCAGATCGCGCAGAGGGAGAGCGGACGTTTTCTGCTGCGGATCGAAGACATCGACTCCACTCGATGCCAGCGACGTTTCGAAGAGGCGCTGATGGAAGATCTTGCCTGGCTCGGCATCACCTGGGAAACTCCTGTACGTCGTCAGTCTGATCATCTGCCCGAGTACCGCAGGGTTGCGGATTCCCTTCGATCCCGCGGGCTCCTCTATCCCTGCTTCTGTACTCGCAAAGACATCCTGCGTGAGATCGAAGCCGCAGGCGGCGCGCCTCATGGATCGGAGGGACCGCTTTATCCAGGCACCTGTCGCCGGTTGTCAGAGGCCGATGTGGAACAACGAATCCGGCGCGGTGATGACTTTGCTCTGCGCCTGAACCTGGATGAAGCGCTGAAGGTAACGGGCCACGATCTCTCATGGCACGATCGAACTCAGGGCCTGCAGAAAGCGCGGCCGGAGTTACTGGGTGATACTGTTCTGATTCGAAAAGACATCGGCTGCAGTTACCACCTGTGCGTCGTCTGGGACGATGCGCTTCAGGGGGTGACTTTGATCTCGCGGGGCGAAGATCTGTTCGATGCGACTCATCTTCACTGTCTGCTCCAGGCACTGCTCGGACTGCCGCATCCGGAGTATGCACATCACCAGCTGCTGCGGGATCCTTCGGGCCGACGTCTGGCAAAGCGTGACCAGGCAGAGACGCTGCGCTCTCTTCGTGAGCGGGGAGTTTCCGCGGAGAGCCTTCTTCGGTCGATCGGATTCAGCGAGTTTCGGACCGGCTGAAATTGTCAGCGTGCAGATTGACGGCTGCAATTCCGGCTATGACTCCGGCAGATACTGCAGGAGCAAACCACGACTTTCGGCTCATCTGCGTCGGCTCTTGTGCGAACCCTTCCGAACGCTGTTCCGAGCACCGTGCAGCTGCCATATCTTTCGCAGCCGAACTGCCACCATGGAAACGAACCACGCAGAAATAAGAATATGAAACGTCTCCTGCAACTGACTCTGATCCTGGCCTCAACTCTTGTCTGTCTTCCTCGCGCAACCGCACAGGAAGCGGACTATGAACCACTCAGGGATGACCCAGGGCTTCTTGGCCGTCACTTTCTGGAAGGGCAGTTTCTCATCCTGCGACCACCAGATGAACTGCGCCCGGTCGACCGCTCGATCAAAGGATTCTCAACTACGCTGAACGTCCAGGCCGGATGGAGCAAATACCTTCCGGAAAACATGGGACAGGACGTTTACGTTTCAATGCTGGGTATGGAGTATGGTGGATCCGGTGACTTCGGATTTGGAACAACCACGATCAGTACTGAAATGCGCCAGTTCAACGCGGGACTCAACAGCTACCTCTATCTGACCGAAGATATCCGCCCGTTTGTTCAGACCGGAATCAGCCAGGAGATCGTCGACATCTCAGTAGATACACCGATGTTTTCCTTTTCAGATTCCGAGATTGAAACCCGGTTCATCATCAACCCGGGTGTCGAAATCGACGTGACTGAACAGATCGCCTGGCGAAGTGTCCTTGAGATTGATTCCGAAGACGCGTCCGACAGTTCCATGTACCGATCCGAATTGATCGTCTGGCCGAAGTCGTGGTTCTATCTTCGTGGCGGTATCATCGGCGACGTTGAAGGAGACACCGTGGGCGGCATCATCGGCGGTGGTATCGCCTGGTAATAACGGGCCGCTGGTAATAAAAGCAACGAAGGGCCACCCATCGGTCGAACAAACCCAGGCCGCAGTCGTAACCCGTTCGCACCACGTCTGGCGTTTATCGCCTCCTTGGTCTGCGCTGCCCCTGACTGTACTCTCTGGCTTCCGCAAGCACGCCCCGCATCATCCAGAGGGTGCAGATCCCTGAACCGGTGACAATCGCAAGTGCCCACCAATATCGTTCACCGACCAGCCTTGGCGCCACATTCGACCCCGGAAGATACTGGATTCGAAGCTGCCCGCTTTCAAGCGACATGCTGTTCGGAACATTGATCGAGTGACTGCGGTGCTCGCCACCGTCAGTGAAAGCGACGCGAACCTGCCCTCGAGCATTCCGAGGCGATCTTTCCCGGCCCTGTGAGTCAAAGTCCGTCATGATCGAAGTCGTCGTTTCCTGGCCCCAGATAATGTACCGAATCTCGGTCAAACTGAACCAGCAGGACACAAGGAAGACAGCAGCCGCGAACAGAAACGGCTTCATTTTCTGTGCTTGCTCATGACCTTCCGGATCAACATATCGCTGGATCAACCCGCCGAACATCGCTGACTTCATTCTTCGCTGGAACTCTGAGAAGGAGCAATTCCGCCTGCTCAGTTGCCTGAACGCAGAATTACAGGCTCGGGAAGATACCGGGGCAACCCGCGATATTCGAGTGTCAATCAGACGTTCTGAATGGCGTTACCAGCAATATCCCGAGGGACTATGTCACGCGACAGATGAAGACCTTCAGATATTCTGATTCCGGACACGTCACGCTGACCGGATGATCTGCCGGCTGGCCGAGGTTTTCCAGCACCTGAATGTTCCGGCCGGACTGACGAGCCACATCCGCAAGCATTTCGAAAAACTGCTGACGTGAAACGAGTCCCGAACAGCTGCACGTGACGAGAATTCCTCCGGGCTCAAGAACCTGAAGACCCGCAAGATTCAGTCGGGCATATCCGTTGATCGCTCGATCAAGTCCGCCGCGAGTCCGCGCCATTCGAGGCGGGTCAAGAACCACAACATCAAACCGCCGACCTTCTGCCGCAAGTGCATCAAGGGCAGGGCGGACATCATCACGTCGCCACTGACATTTTTCCGACACGCTGTTCAACTCCGCGTTGGCTCGTGCGATTGTCAGAGCGGATTCCGATGAATCAATCCCCAGAACAGAAGCAGCTTTTCCGACTTTCGCTGCTGTAATTCCGAAGCCACCCGAGAAACAAAAAGCGTCCAGCACTCTGGCACCACGAACGTAGCGGCTGACAGCCAGCCGATTGTCTCGCTGATCAAGATAACAGCCCGTCTTCTGCCCCTGCTGCACGTCAACGCCATATGTCACACCATGCTCATCAATGAACAGCGGACGAGGCGGCTCGTCACCAGACAACAACCCGTCAACAGCTTCGAGGCCTTCCGCTTCTCGCATTCCTTTTTCGGTCCGAAGCCAGATACCCTTCGGCTGCACTTCCTGATTCAGCGCTTCAATCAATGAGGATCGGTGCTGGTACAGAGCCAGGCTGGTGAACTGAACCAGAAGGTAGCGCCCATAGAAATCGACGGTCAGCCCTGACAGAATGTCTGATTCACTGAAGACCAGACGGCTACCGGTCGCGTCGGACTTGAGGTCAAAAATGGCCCGGCGAGCCTTGACGGCGGTCCGAATCTGCCCGCGCCAGAATTCTGCATCCAGCGGCTGCTGCTCGTTCCAGGAATAAAGCCGGACCACAATTCGACTGTTCGGATTGATCAGTCCCCATGCGATAAACTTTCCTTCGCTGGAGATCACTCGAACAATCGTTCCGGGCTCAATGGCCGCCACATCGGTACCACTTCGAACCTGATCAACAGCTCCGGCAAAGACCCACGGATGTCGACCGAAGAATGGCTGTGCTCGCCGGCTGCGAATAACGACTTCCGGCGCGCCGGACGACGGGACAACTCGAATACTGCTGTGACCAGATTCTTCGTACTCAGACATGGATCAGGAACCAGTGGGCAGGAGCGTGAATCAAAACCGCGTCTATCGTCGCAGGTCTCTTCCATTCCCTCCAGCCATCAGCCGCCTTCTGCACGAAGTTTCCCGGCACCATGAATGCTGCTGACTTATCACAGCTTTGCCTGAAAGGCCGGGGCACAAAACACAGGAAACTCGCCCAACAACACCGTCATGGTGTTGCCGGAGCGAGTCCCTCAGGCAGGATTGGTAACCCAGATACGAAAGGTGCTCTCCGTTGCTCTCCATCCTTTCGTACCCCATCTGCCGCGAGGCTCAGACCGTCACTGGGAACTTATCGGCAGACAGGACTTTTATCAGATGCGAGCAGATCCGGTTGAATGATCCTGTGGTACTTCCATCGAGCGATTTGGGCGATAGTTGCTGTTTCGTCCGCCGATCGAACGTGCTCGATCATTGGCTCGAAGGTCGTAGTTGTCGGCGTCACGATCACCGAAATACTCGGAGTTCAAATTCAGATCGCGTTCATTGTAACGTGAACCAAACGCATCTCGGATCGGAGCGGTGACCGGCCGGCTGGTCCATGCGTCTTCATCAGCCAGTGAGCCAGTTCGGCGGAAAGGATCAGCGTACGCGTTTCCTCGACTGCTTCGAGAAGTCCAGCCGGATTGAGGCAGAACCGGACGACGAGTTATCTGATTCACGCCACACTGACCATTCGGGCAGTTCATCGCACCGTTGTAACCACACTGTCCGTTCGGGCAGTTACCTGTCGCACACTGTCCGTTGCCGCAGTTGCCTGTGGAACACTGTCCGTTCGGGCAATATCCGGTGGCACATTGACCATTGGCACAGTTTCCAACACCCGTGCCACACTGACCATTCGGGCAGTTCAATGAGCGTCCGTAACCGCCGTTGTATCCCACTTGACGAGCACCGGACCACTGCTGAGGAACCGGAAGTCCCAGCATGTTTCGCTGAACCGGCATGCGGCCAGCGGCGGAGCGACTGGCTGGCAAGTTTCCAAATGGATCGCCAGCCAGTGCAGTCACAGATCGAGTTACAAGTACCAGAGTCAACACGGCAGTCATCAATCGAGTCGTTTTCATATTAGCACCATTCCTTTGTGAGGGTCATCATCTGAGTCGAAGTCAGGAAGCCCGCGATCGTCAGGAATCCTGCTTTCACCGAGTCATCCTGATTCCACACCAGAGTGACTCGGAACATGCTTTTGAGTATTTGCGAACCCCGTACCAATCATGCAACAAATCGATAATGCTGCGTTTTCCTGCGAAAACGCTGCAATCTTTACAACTGGCACCAACACAAGCTCGATCCTGACATCAGACTGACGACGTCTGATGTCAAAAAGAAATCACCTCAGACTGAGCCGGCGACTCGGCTTCAGGACAAAATGTCGCATGGCAATCATGCCGTTCGTTGTTATCAGCGAGATCGAACGTACTGTCGGAACCCCTCGCCCATGCGCAAAACCGCACACTCGAGACGTTTGGCGCACGTCTCCTTGGGGACGTCATTCGTTAAGGAGCGAAGAAAAACTGACCTGTAACTCTTTCATTTTGAACGAGGGGCAGGCAGAATTTGGTGAGTCAGATTGATTCCTGACACCGTTCTTATCCCCACCCATTTGCTGACCTGGAGGAGTCTATGCGTCCTGTCTCTCGCCGCATCCGCGGTTTCACGCTGATCGAACTTTTGGTGGTGATTGCGATCATCGCCATCCTGGTTGCACTGCTGCTTCCTGCCGTTCAGCAGGCTCGGGAAGCGGCCCGGCGTACACAGTGCAAGAACAACCTGAAACAGATTGCCCTGGCAATTCACAACTACCATGACACAACGAACATGTTTCCTCCAGGTTACATTTTCGCCCCGCTGTCGCCACCGATCAACATGAGCACTCGCTCACTGTTCACGCTCATCCTGCCCTACATCGAACAGACCAACCTTTACAATTCGATCGACTCGAGTGTTCCGATGTTTAACGGACCAACGGGTTACAACCCAACCATACTGGCTCAGAATGTCGCAGCTGCGGCTCAGGTCATTCCAGCGTTCCTTTGCCCATCTTCAATCGGCAACACAACTGATGACTATCTTTATCCAGCCGGTGCATTCGGTGGTGGCATTCCACCAATGAACTGCACATGGAAAGGTGGCCGAACAGATTACGGTGGAGTCACTGGAGTACGAGGCACGTTTGCCAACCTGGCGTATAACAACAACGCCGGTGGTGACCGTGAAGGTGCACTAGTAATGGCGGGAATCAACGGCAGCACCAGCCGTATGCGAGACCTGACTGACGGAACGTCCAACACCTTGATGATCGGCGAGCGAACAGGCGGAGTGAAGCTGTACTACAAGAGCACGGTGGCTAACCTGCCAGCTGTGCTCGGCCAGACAAATGGTGGTTCATGGGCCGACGCTCTGGCGTTCGAACACTGGCTGCAGGGATCACTCTATGATGGTTCCGGCAACGGTGGCCCGGCTGCAATGGCAACGAATATTCGCGGCAACGGTTTCCACAGTTTCCACACCGGTGGTTGCCAGTTCGCAATGTGTGACGGATCTGTTCGCTTCATCAGCGAGAACATCTCGCAGACGACATTTGCTTCACTCATTACTCGAAAAAAGGGTGAAATCGTCGGCGAATTCTAATCGGGCCGATGATCGCCGATTGCCTCGACTGCGTGCGAAAACGGGAAGGCGAACGACCAGCATGAATTGAGCAGGCAAAGACGATGGCCCGGTAGTGTCCCGCTGCCGGGCTTCATCATTCCTGCCGAATGAAGTGCGCTGGTTTCGCACGGAGGATTCTGTATCTGGTGCCATGTTCCCGTTCTGTCCGGGGCATACACTCAGGCATTCAAGCCGCTGCGGAACTCCGATCAGGAGAAATTTCTTGCGTGGCTGTATCGAATGCATCTGTCCAAAGCGCGCACGGTGCGTGTATGAGCAAAGCGTCAAAACTACATATGCGACGACTGTGATGTGAGCAGATCTGCTCTTTGATCCAGGACGTCGCCCTTTGTCAGGTGGACCATCAAATGACTCGAACGTGGATTTCGATTTTTTCACTTGTTCTTTGCGTCGCCGCGGCAGGCTGCGGCGGCGAAGAACCGTTTCGCAAGCAGACTTTTCCTGTGTCAGGAAAGGTCTCCGTTGACGGCAAGCCTCCAGGTGCCGGCATTCAGATTGAATGCCATCCAGTTGGTGGCATGGATGCTCAGCACCCAACCGTGTCGCAGACGGAATCTGACGCCGAAGGCAACTTCAAGATTTCAACTTATTCGGCAGGTGACGGTGTACCGGCGGGTGATTACATCCTGACCTTCACGTGGCTTGAGTTTAACATCATGTCTCGAAGCTACAGCGGTCCCGACAAGCTTGGCGGAAAGTACGCCGACCCGAAAACATCCGAGATTAAGATCACCGTGAAAGAGGGCAGTGAAACAAATCTCGGAACCATTGAACTCAAGACCAAATGATGTCCCGACTGCCGAATCATGATGCGGGAATCGATGCGAGTCGTTCCGTCTTCAGATCGGTAGCTGCTCTTCAGCTCAAGTTACATTTCCGCTTCCCCAAAGATTCCTTGGCCTCCGGGTCATGGACTAGAGAGACTCAAAAGGATTGTCCATGTTGATTCGCTTGTTTGCCGCGATCCTCGTGGTCCCGGTGTTGGTTGTGCCGGCACAGGCAGAGGAAAATGCCGATGCGGCTTCGGTGCCTCAGGAAATCTTCCAGTATATGGCGCGCCCTGAGCCTGACTTCGGATGGAAGAAAGTGCAGTCGGTCGAAGTCAATGGAAACAAGATTCACCTTCTGGAACTGACATCACAAAAGTGGCAGGACATTGTCTGGAAGCACAATATGATTGTGTTCGAGCCAAAGGCGCTCGTTCATAAAGAAGAAATGCTTCTCTTCGTCACTGGTGGAGGCATCGGCAACATTGGCAAGCTGCCTGAGAAAGAGCTTGGCATGGGTATCGCTCTTGCCAATGCAACCGGAGCACGCATCGCAACTCTGCACCAGGTTCCCAATCAGCCGCTGATGGGTGACCGTGTTGAAGATGATCTGATTACAGAAACCTGGCTTCAGTATCTGAAGACCGGTGATTCTTCATGGCCATTGCTGTTCCCCATGGTGAAGTCCGCAGTGAAGGCCATGGATGCTCTGCAGGAGTTTTCCACAAAGGAATTTCAGCAGCCAGTCAAGTCCTTCGTGATCACCGGCGCTTCCAAGCGAGGATGGACGAGCTGGCTGACATCTGTCGTCGACAAGCGACTGGTCGCCACTGCTCCGATCGTGATCGACGTCCTGAATTTCCCGGCACAGATGTCCCACCAGAAGAAAACGTGGGGCTTCTACAGCGAACAGATTGAAGACTACACGAGCAAGGGACTTGTGCGTGAAGACGGTATTCCAAAGGAAGGCCGTGAGTCACAGCTCTGGAAAATGATGGACCCGTATACCTATCGTGCACAGCTGACACTGCCCAAGCTGATCGTCGTCGGTGCAAACGACCGATACTGGACGGTCGATGCAATGAACCAGTACTGGGATGATCTGGCCGGACTAAAGCATATTCATCGGGCCCCCAATGGCGGGCATGGTCTGGATGGCGGTCGAGACTTCGCACTTCAGACAATTGCTGTCTTCTTCAAGCATGCTGCCAGTGGCAAGGCATTGCCGGAATTCACGTGGGAGCCAGCCGTTCAGGACACTGCTGTCGGCCTGACCATGAAGCCATCCGGAAAACCGGATGCTGTTCGTCTCTGGATTGCACGATCCGCCACCAATGATTTCCGCGAATCCAAATGGACTTCGGAAGATGTTTCAGGATCCGATGGCGTATTCAAAGCCAGCGCGAAAAAGAATGGTGATGAACGAGTGGCTGTTTTCGGGGAAGCTCAGTATTCCTACGAAGGCATCAAGTACTCGCTGTCCACACTGGTCTTCTGGAAGTAACCTTCGTCAGTCTGACGAATGAATCCGCCACATTGTTCTGTCGATTCGTTCGATGGAACAATGTGGTTTCTTTTTGTCTGTACGATATGGCACAGATGGCTCGCAGGACCGATCGAACTCCGGCCAGGCGACCGCAATTGTGATTTTCTGAGACGCCTTCGATGTACCTGTTTCGACTTGCTGATCGTGTTGCCAGGGGACTCAGGCGCCTTCCCAATGATCGGCTGATGCTTCATCGCAGCTTCCTGTGTCACCAGCAAACAGAGGCCGGCGGGTTTCGGGGCCGCGAAGGTGATGCGGATCTGTATTACACGGGCTTCGCCGTTCGTGCTCTGGCAGTCACCGGAGGACTTCCGGATTCGACGATCGATCCGCTGCGACAATACCTGAAAAGCTGTGCTCCTGAAACACTGGGTGTTATCGACCTCCTGAGCTGGCTCTACAGCGCCCTTGTACTGCAGGCGGCCGGCGGTGGCGATTTGCTGGCGGATGCTCCGGCGGATCTCTTTGATCGCTTATGCCACTCCGCCGAATCTCTGCGAACTTCGGACGGCGGTTATGCGAAGTCAAAAGAAGGCGCGATGGGAAGCACATATCAGTCATTCCTGACCGCACTTGTTTACGAACTTCTGGGCCGAAAGCTGCCTCGCCGCAATGCCATGGTTCAGTTTCTCTACGATCGCCAGCGAGATGATGGTGGATTTGTTGAGATTGCTCCGATGAAACGAAGCGGTACCAATCCCACCGCAGCTGCAGTAGCTTTGCTCAATCAGCTGGGAGCCATGGACGACGAAATTCGTGACGATGTACTCGGCTTCCTCGGCGATGTTGTCAGTACCGAAGGTGGGTTCCAGGCAAATACTCGCATCCCGTTCGCCGACGGACTTTCAACATTCACAGGCCTGCTGACCGCACAGGACCTGGGCCGTCGAGACCTGATTGCGCCGGAACAGATGCTTCATTGGGTGACTCACTGTCTCGAACTTCCGACAGGCGGATTTCGCGGAGCCAGCTGGGATCAACAGGCCGACGTGGAATACACCTTCTACGGTCTGGGGATCCTGGGACTTCTGTTCGCGGACAAAGAGTGACGCTGCAGGCAATGCCCTTCACCCTGAGATGAACTCAGGATGCGAATAAACTTCACCCCGGCGTCTCAGGCTCCGGCTGCGAACGGCCAGTCCTCAACCCGCGTAACGGTGTGGCCCCATCTGGCTCAACCGGTTGTAAAGCGTCTTGAGTGCAATCCCCAGCTCTTTGGCCGCCAGAGGCTTGTCGCCCTGATGCTTGTCCAGCACTCGCAGGATCATTTCCTCTTCCATCTGACGCAGTGTCTTTGGCTCCTGATCGTCAGCCATCACAGCGACCTGTGATATACCAGGCGCATGAGTGTTCGAATGGTGAACCGACATGTTTCCCGGAGTTGCGATGTTGGAAATCGGAAGACCACGAGTGATGCTGCGAGGCAGATCTTCGGGCTGAATCGTTCGACCGTCCGACAGGATGCACGCATGCTCCAGAACGTTGGCCAGTTCACGGACATTTCCTGGCCACTGATGTGCCTGAAGAAGCCGCACGGTTTCCGGAGCCAGCATATCGTCCGGCACGCTGTCTCGCTTCAGATGACGAGCAATCAGGTGCAGCGCCAGTCTGGGAATGTCATCCAGACGCTCACGAAGCGGTGGCAGATAGATTTCAAACGTATTGATACGGAAGAACAGGTCTTCGCGGAACAGGCCTTCTGCGACCATCTGCTGAAGTTCACGATTCGTCGCACAGACAATTCGCACATCAACGTGGAACGGCTCGTTGTCACCGACGCGTCGAACTTCACCAGACTCAAGGAAGCGAAGCAGCTTGACCTGCATCGACTTATCCAGTTCTCCAAGTTCGTCCAGGAACAGCGTTCCGCCATTGGCGACTTCAAACAGCCCGGCACGATTGGCATCCGCTCCGGTAAATGCCCCTTTGCGGTGGCCGAAGAATTCGCTTTCCACCAGATTTTCCGGAATCGCTCCGCAGTTCACCGCCACGAACGCCTCATTGCGCCGTTCGCTCTGCTCGTGAACTCGACGCGCGACCATTTCCTTGCCAGTTCCGGTTTCGCCAAGAATCAGCACGGCCGAATCCGTCGGAGCAATCTTGTCGATCAATTTGCGCACTCGCAGCATCGGAGCCGACGTACCGATAAGATCAGACCGGCCTTCCACTCGCTGCAGGCGGTTTTCCAGCGCAATGTTCTTGTTCTCGAGTGACTTCTTCTCTCCGATTCGGTCAAGCACGTTGCCGATTTCGAACAGCGACACCGGCTTCGGAAGAAAGTCGTAGGCTCCCATGCGAATCGCACGAATCGCGTCATCCCGGTCACCATGACCTGTGCTGATCACACAAACGGTTTCAGGAGAATGTTCGCGCAGATAGTCAATGACGTCCCAGCCGCTGCCCCCCGGCATGCGCAGGTCAATAATGGCCGCGTCAAACACGTTCTTCTGGATCGCTTCAATCGCTGCACTGGGAGATTGTCGGACCGTTGCCGTGTGCCCCATGCGAGGAAGCTCAGACCGCATCAGTTCTGCGATGGAATTCTCGTCATCAACGAACAGAACTCGCAGACTATGTCGTTTTCTGGTGCCCACTGCCGACTCCATGGCCAGTTTGCTCAGCGTCATGCCGAGCGTTGAGACTATTGATGGCAGGAGTTTTAAAAAATCCAGCCATTTCTGCAGTTTCTTCTACCGTGACCGGCAGATTCAACCGTTGAGAGAGGTCGGTGGTGTACCAAACACAGGGCTTTGGAGCAACGGCGGAATGGAAGAATGAACGGGGCGGAGAAGCTCAAGATGGGCGAAATGGGCACCAGAGGAATCATGTGAGTGGTGCATTGAGGCCGGAAACTGGCAGTGGCGAATGACTGCTCATTTGTGTATCAATCCGGTCGCAGAATGTGCTTTGGAAGCTGATAAAGACAATGGGGACGCTGCCGGTGATCTGCGGGAAGAAGGCAGCCTCGAACTGGCCTGGAGACTGGAATGAAACACGAATCCCCCGACGATGCGTCTTCACCAGCCTCCAATCCCTACGTTGCCCCGGACATTCTTGACATCCCACCGGATACGAGCCAGAAGGCCGGCCCGATTGCCATTTTCTTTGGCTTCGTCATCGCCTGCGTGCTGGCGGCAGCAACATTTGGCCTGTGTTTTTTCTTTACGTGTCTCGGCGTTTTGTCGATTGGCGGTGACGGGCCTTTCGCGTGGATCGTGATCTGGGCAATCACGGGACTGACGACGCTTGCCGCCTTCGCCTTTTCGCTCTGGGGCTTTCTGAAGATCGTGGAAGGTTTCAAACGCCGTTAGATCCTTCGCCGGACGCGAGGCAATCTGAGACATCGATGCAAATTGCGTCAGTCCGCTTCCGTCCAGCGAAACTCGTTCTGCGATTTTGGGAATCCGACGTCATTCCTGGATGGGCAGTTCCACGGCCAAATTGCCCAAACCCAGACGCACGATTGTCAGTCCAAGCCAATTTTTGGATAACCCTTCACTGGCAGGAATGGAAATTGCCCGCTTCGTCCGTCAGATTGTCTCTGGTGCGCTACTGTCACAAATTGAGGTCCCGAGTCGCCGATTCTGCACGAAGAGTTTTGCCATGACGTCAGATTATCTTTTTGTCGGCGTTGGAGCTCTGGTCTGGCTCTTTGGGATCGTGCTTGTCGCATGGCATGTCCGACAGCGGCGCAAAACGATGGGTGATCCGGGGCTGCCGCCGGATGAGCAGCGATTTCTGGATCAGCAGTATCGCCGCCGCCTCCAGACGTCTGCTCTGACAATCACGCTGGGTGCACTCATTGCACTCTGTGATTACCTGACTTTCCTGAAGACTTCCCCAGGATACGCAGCCACTTACGTAACCGCGTTGTTGCTCCTGGCGATGTGGCTGGTTCTGCTGGCCGTGGGAGATGCGATGGCAAGCCGAATTCACATGGGGCGATCGCTGAGGAAGAACCGAAAGTCTCGCGAAGCACTCGCAGGTGCCCTGGCGGAACTGCGCAGACACCAGGAAGAGGAACTCCGTCGTCGCGATGATGACCTGATGTCCGCATCCAACGACCGGAAATGAAGATCAACAGCAGCGTTAGCCAACGTCCGACCTCGTGAGAATCTCCCTGACGACGCTTCCTTCCACATCCGTCAGCCGACGCTCCAGCCCGTTGTAGTAGAACGTCAGACGTTCGTGATCCAGCCCCAGCAGATGCAAAATCGTGGCATGGAAGTCATGAACCGTCACCACGTTCTCCACAGCCTTGTAGCCAAACTCGTCGGTGGCTCCCCAGGAAAACGGAGCCTTCACACCTGCACCGGCCAGCCAGCAGGTGAAGCCTTCCGGATTGTGATCGCGCCCGCTTGCACCTTTCTGGAACGTCGGCATCCGACCAAACTCCGTGCACCAGACGACCAGAGTGTCCTTCAGCAATCCTCGCTGCTTGAGATCCTTCAGCAGTGCCGCCGTCGGCTGATCCAGAATCGGACCATGAACACCGTATTGCTGCTCGATCACCTTGTGACCATCCCAGTTGCTGACTCCTTCACCACCGGTTTGATAGGCCCCGTTGAATAGCTGAACGAATCGAACACCCTGTTCCAGCAGTCGCCGCGCAAGGATGCAGTTCTTCGCATAGTCAGCCTTCAGAGTATTCTGAGCATCGTTGGCTCCGTAAAGACTGAGTGTCGCTTCGGACTCACTGGAAAGATCACTGACCTGCGGAATACTCAACTGCATTCTTGCGGCCAGTTCATAACTGGAAATCCTCGCGCTCAACTCAGAATCACCTGGATACTTCTGAAGATGTCGCTCATTCATGCGCTGAAGAAAGTCACGAGTCTTCCGGTCTCGTGCATCGGCGATCTGCTCTGGACGCGCGAGATTTCGGATAGGCTTCGAGGTATTGAAATCGGTGCCCTGGAACGCGGCCGGCAAAAATCCTGGCCCCCAGTTGTTCACGGAGTTTTGGGGGACACCTCGAGGATCCGGGATGGCGACGTAGGCCGGCAGGTTTTCATTCTCCGTCCCCAGCGCATACGTCGTCCACGATCCAACGCTCGGAAACCCATCCAGTGTGAACCCGGTCGACATGTAGTTTTCGCCCGGACCATGAGTATTCGTTTTGCCTTTGATCGAATGAAGAAAGCAGATATCGTCGGCCATATCGCCAAGGTGCGGAACCAGATCCGAAATCATCTTTCCGCATTCGCCGCGAGGACGAAAACTCCACGGACTCTTCGTGAGATTTCCCTGTTCGCCCTGGAACGTGACCAGCTTCTCGCCACCTGGCATCGGTTGCCCGTGTCGCTTCCACAGCTCCGGCTTATAATCAAACGTATCCAGCTGACTGCAGGCGCCGGAGCAGAAAATGACAAGGACTCGCTTTGCTGCGGCTGGAAAGTGGGGCGCCCGTGAGGCAAACGGATGAGCCGGATCGATGATGGGCCGAATCGGCGTCTTGCCACTGACGGTCGTCCGAGTTTCATCGGCTTTCAGAAGGCCATGTTCCGCAAGCATCATGGACAACGCAATGCTGCTTAGCCCTGTCGCGGTGTTCCCCAGAAAGTCGCGCCGTTGCAACAGATGCCTTGAAGCAGGTATGCTCGAGTTCGAAGGGGACATGACGTGACTCATCAGAATCTGGCAGGAAATGTGAGCAGAGAAGTTCCAGAGTACCTTCGTCCCGACGACAAGGCGAGTGATCTTTCGAGTCTGCAGCAATTCCGCATCATCGTACTGAAGCTGGGAGGAAGTCTGCTCGATACACCAGACCTTGCCGACCGGCTGATGCACTTGATGAACAATTCTGGCCAGTACTGTCTCGGATCTCCACCATCGAAAGACGCTCGCTGGCTCATCATTCCCGGCGGCGGTGCCGCGGCGGACGAGATTCGAAGACTGGACGAGTGTTATCGCCTGCCGTCGTCAAAGACTCACTGGGATGCAATCGCAGCGATGACGTTCAATGCACGCATGCTCGCGCGGCTGATTCCGGCCATCACATTCGTGAGATCATCGTCAGAAGCACTGACGGCATGGGCAGGCTGCCACCCGGCGATCCTGGATACTCATCACTTCCTGAAGAACGAAGGCCGAGCCATCAGCATGGAACTGGCAGAGTCGTGGGACGTCACAAGTGATACGATCGCCGCGGCCATCTGTCGATCGTGGAAAGGTGAATGCCTCATCATGGCGAAGTCATGCGATCTGCCTGCATCCTTGACTGACTGGACCGACACTGCTCGGCGCGGCCTTGTTGATCCGTCATTCCCTGCCGCTGTCCAGGGCCTGCATGTCCAATGGCTGAACCTCAAACGGTCGCGCCCGTAGGTCACGCCTGCCGGGCGGGACGTTCGCCGAAAGGCGAACCACGTTCTCGCATCCACAAGATGCCTATCCCACTCACTTCAAGGCAACACACCTGCGCAGACGCTGCGGTTCCACGGCCACAGGCGTTCTGGCAGCAACTCGTCGGGGCGATGGTGCCGCTCGGCAAGCGGCACCTACTGTCGATCACGCTTTAGCGGGCGTTGATCTTCGCGGAAAGCCACGGTACGGCATTCATCACGCGTGCCAGTTCCGTTTGCAGAACTTCACGCCAGCCAAATGATTCCGGCACGCTGCGAAGGACTTGAAATCGCTCCTCCTGGACCGCAGAAAGAAGGATCTGCACGCAACTTCGCATCGCTGTCTGAAACTTCTGCAGTTCCTCAGAAGTCAGATCGGTCCTTGAGAGGATCGTTTCCGTCTCTGTTCGCACTCGATGCATCCTGGCGAGTGCCTCGTGCTGGCTGCGGAACAGAAAACCGCCGACATACGCACGTCGAAGGGCCCCCTGAGGATCGAACTGATAGACCGGATCCTGCCCCACAAAGATGCTCATTGCATTGTTTGACCGAAACCCAATGGTCACAGGCTCTTCATACCCGTCGAACAGAATCTCCGCGCGAGTCGTCAGTGCGACAGCTTCGCGGATCAAGTCTTCACGGTCGGATTCGTGGCGAGCCATGATCTGGGTTCCTCTACTGGGGCGATGTCTTCCACAACTATCAGACATGCCTCGTTCTCAGAATTCAATGCACTCGGAACTCCATTCCAGATCTGGTGATGGCAGTCCCAGAAGCCTGGCAGCAAGGTTCTGTCGGCACAGCCTCCGGTAACCGACATAGCTTGTGCATAGCCGCGGATTCACTTCGATCACCTGAGCCCCATACTCACCAGAAGCCGCTATGTCACTCGTCGTCGAGTCCCGCATCGGCACAACGACGTCAACGCCGACATAGCCATGAAAGCTTCCAAGTGACTGCTGCATCTGCAATGCCAGAGGCAACATCGCATCCCAGAGCTGCTGGTCACAGGGAACTGCACCGCCACGGTACGCGAGCTTCCCTTTGTCATCATCAATTCGCTGGATCGCCCCAGGCAGAATCGTACACCTGTGACGAAGGCCGCCCCCGATCAGCCCAAACGAACAGGCGACACCTGGAATCCATGGCTGAACGACCCACTGTTCACGTTCGGACGGCGAAACAGTCTCAATGGCCCGGCTAAGGTGTACTCGATCGAGTCTCTGCACGCGATCACTGCCTGCACCATCACGAGGCTTCAGAACGAACAAGTTCCCCGCATCTTCAGAAATGCAATCACTCTGCCAATGAAGCTCTGCAAGCGTCCATGTCACCGGCGTTGCAATAGCTCGAGTCTTCAACCAGTCGAATGTCGCTCGCTTATCGGAGAAGACTTCCGAAAGTGACCACGAGAGATTCAGACTGATCGCGTGACTCCATCGAGAAGACTGAAGTGTACGGAGCCGCTGTGTCAGAAGGCCATCGCATTCCGGCGCCACGACGAACGTGGCCTGAAATTGTTCTGGAGAAATCGTCGGAGCATTGATCCACTCGTCAGCACCGTGATCCAGAGTGATGAAATGCAGCCTCTCGGAAAGGCTCGACGTGGCCTCCTTGAGCAACAGCTGGCGAACATCTTCATTCACAAGGACGAAAAGGGAAAGCGATTCCAGCTTCGCGAAGTCTTCCAGGATCGCCATCAGCATCTGCAGTGCTTCAAACCGCATGGACTCTGAGGAATCTCGCCACAGTTGCGAGCTGGCCGTCAGCTCTTCAAAGACAAGCAGGTTCATAAGACGGTCGCCATGCAGGAATCAGAAATTCCCGAAGGTCCTGCCAAACTTTCCTCGAAGATACTCCACCTCGGCTTTCGTCAGCGGGCTTCGCATGTCACTCCTGTGGAAACCGAAGTGAAACTTGGTTCCTCGCACTCGGTACGGTGAATCACCTAATGCTTCGAGGGATCTGAATGACAGTGGATGATTCGTCAGACTCAGGTACCGCAGATTGGCCAGACGCGGATTCTTCGCGAGAGACTCGAGGCCCGGGCCATGGACGCCGAGTTGAAAGTCCATATTCGAACACCGAAATTCCCTGATGACTGGCAATGACGGAGACTCCATGAAAGTGATGAATTCCGCATCGGTGATGTCCACACCATTGATGACAAACTCTTCAAGCGTCTGCCCAAAGCGTGCTCGAGCAATAACAGGAACGGCACCCGTCGGAATGCCATAAGAAAAGTTCAGGTGCCGGAGTTTCAGCGAAGGAGCATCGGCCAGGGCTTCGACAGCCCCGACCGAGTATCGTCCTTCAGGAATCAGAGTCCTGAGGTTCCCGACCACCGGCGATTTCGAAAGCTCAATCAGTCCTTTGTCGCTCCATCGTCCGATGATCGTTTCAATGTTCTTCAGGTGCGGCGATCCTGCGAGTGGCGTTGTGTCAAGATTCGGGTAACAGTTCTTCAGCCGAATGGATCGCAGCATCTCAAGGCCATGGCAGTCTTCCAGAAGCTTCACTCGGTTCTGAACCTGAGTGAACGTGACATGTCTCAGAGGAGTCAGTCGAAAGATCTTCGACCAGTTTCGAACAAAGTAGCTGAGGGCAACGGCGCTCTCTTCAATGAATCCTCGCCGGAAGACACACCGGCGCAGTGAGTACGGAAAGCCCTTGACCCATTCCAGGCCATGCGACGCCCACAACTCCTGCTCGCGAGCGCGCAGCTCCCGATAGCGGACCTGAGTCTTCTTCAGCGTGGCCAGTTCGCACTGGACACGAATAAACTCTCCCCTCGGATTCCCCTGTTCCTCCAGCCAGTCTGCATAGATCAGGCGAGGAACGTCATCGTCCGGGTTCGCGATTATCTCATCAAGAAACGACTGTTCGTCAGACATCGATGGTAAAGACTCAGACTTCCAGAACGATCGTGAGAGACCCTGTGTCAGCGTCTTCCGTGATCGACTTGATTTCCCCCAGTTGAGCAGCTTTCTGCTTGAGAGCCTGACCCGTGACGCGATTTACGACGCCATCCAGCTCCTTTTGCAGATCCCGCAAAACGCCTTCCAGGTGTTGCGTCGCCTTTTGACCAAGGCTTTCCTGTCTGGACAGAGCTTCACGTTCAAGGTTGCTCTGAGCCTGCTCGCGAAGCTTTTCCTCCAGCTGTGCACGGGCCGCATTCCCATGGTCTTCATCGCCCCATCCGGTCACCTTGTTCGTCAGTTCCACATCCTCACATAACTCCGTCGTCACGGTGACACGCCCTGTCTTCGGATCAACAGTCACTGTGGAACGATCCTGAGTCCGAACAAGCAACTCGCCGTCTTTCCGGAACCCCAGATTCAGCAGATCGCTTTCGAGCAACGCAGACATCTGCTCCTTCGGCAGAACTTCCAGGAGTTCGATGTCGGTGCAGACATGGTCACTTCCGCGGATCAGTGTTCGCATCGATTCACTGACGCTGACGCGATAAGCACGACTCATGATCGTTCTCCGAAAAATATCTGTTCAACGGCCGAACCCTCTGCACAGATCGTACGCTGATCAGGAACAATTGTCACTCGGAGCTTCTGGCGGAGTGCCGGGCAAGCAGTAAAGACTCGCTGTCCTACGGAGAGACTTCCAATGTCACAGTCGCACTTGCCATGCAGCGACCATCGTTTCGCTCCGCCAGCGTGCTGGCCAGTGTTCCGATCTTTCGTTCAATGGCGTGTGGCACTGCTTTTCCATCGGGCAATGTAACCGTGATGGAACCATCGAGAGGAATGAGTTCATCATTGAGAAGCAGTGTCAGTTTCTTTGCCGAACACTTTGAAATCACGATTCCTCCGTCTTTCAGTTCTGCGACGACTTCATCACCTGCCTTTGCTGCGTCGGAATCGACCTGAAGCCAGTAGAAGCGGGAGTGACGCACGTCGTCCTGAACCCAGACAACTTTCTTCGGCCATGGGTTCCGCTGAAACTTCGACATCCATGGAACCGCCACAGCATCCTGAAGATTCATCCAGTGTCCTTTGCCTTCATGCAGAGTTACTTCATGCACATAGCCATCGGGGTCATTTTTCTGCAGCTCGTCAAGCTTCTTGCCCCATTCAGCAGCGACCGCGTTTCGGTTGTAGGCACTGTCCTTTGCACCCATATGAAGTGTAAACCCGATATTGCGAAGGCCATCCGGACGTGATTCATTCGGGTGCCCGGCCATCATTGCAGCAGCGGCAAGCCGGTCCGCCAATCGTGGTGCCAGCTGATAAACACCATCGCCTCCGGCCGAGTATCCCATAATGTAGACGCGATCAAGGTCCACGTTTTCCAGTACGGCCATGTCGGCTATCAGGCGGTCAAAGAACTGATCCACGTGTCCCTGGTGCCAGAGGTCCCAGGTGTTGCCCGGAGCCCGAGGAACAAGGTAGATGCCTTCTTCCGGCTGATAGAGTCGCTTCTGATTTTCGTACTGCTGATCATTAACCGCCGCAGGTGCTCCACCACCGCCATGCATTGAAATGAACAGACGTCGGCCAGTTGCCGGTGCTTCTCCAAACGTCTTGTACCAGAACGGCATTTTCAGATCGCCGATCACGATTTCACGCGCATCGACTTCGGCCTTGCGATCCTTCGCAAGAAACTGACGTCGGGCTTCCCAAAGGAGCTTTGCTGCTTCGTCGGCCTGATCCCGCGTGAGCGGTTTTGATGCAAAGCTCTCCTTCTGCAGGCTCTGCAACGCCGGATCTGTCAGATCTCCTGAAGCAAGAAATGTCTTCAGTTCTGAAAGTGCATCCTGGCCAGAGGCAGGACCAGCGAACACGCACAACAGAGCAAGCATCAGAAAGACGCGAACGTTCATGTCATTCTCGAAACAAAACGGGACGAATGAGATTAAAGAATGGGAGAAGCCTCATGGGCTTCAACGCGGCAGTGAACCAGTCGTCAAACTTCAACAATCAAAAGGCGCGAAGCATCACGACCCAGTCGGCAATGACTTTTTCCACCGGAGCATCCGGGGCAGGGCGGGGGACCCAAAAACCGGCCTTCGTCAGCCTGTTCCTGGATTCCTGAAGCAGTGCCTGTGATTGAACATTCTCTGCCGGATCCAGCAGCAACACCGACTGCCCGGCTCCGTCGACTCCTTCCACATCATTGGAGGCAAACCAGCCGTCCGTCAGCACGATTCCTCGAACCGGAGACGGTCCGCCGAAGTTTGCCTGCCATGCAAGACCAGCCTGTTCTTTGGAAGCCAGCACGACAAGCCTGCGAAGATCCGCTTTGGAGCCTCGAGACACCGCCTGCAGCCCTGTCATGATCAATGGAATATCGACGCCGGTTAAAGCCGCGTTGTCCGGATTCACCGGGATCATCAGCATCATCCGATGAGTGCTCAGGTAGGGGCGCCACTTCTGCAGTATCTGATCCTCACTTTGCCCATGAGCAGACAACAGTATCACAACACCGGGCAGCACTTTCGAAGGCTGAGTCGACTCGAATACAATGCACCGGCCTCGGCCTTCAAACTCCAGCTCTCGTCGCTGCACATCGCCACTGACCGTCGTCTTGTCATCAGACTTCGCTTCCTCTTCGGACTTTTCCGGAAGACCTCCAAACTCACTAAACGATTTCAGAAATTCTGCACTGAGCGAAGGTACGGTTTCCGGTCGAGCGGTCAGGTTCAGCTGGACTGTCGATGCTTCCTGTGTGCCTGGCTTTCGAAAGGCAAGCGTGGCTGTCATTTCCGGTTTCAGGTCCTGAATGGCAACCAGCGCGTCACCAAGCGACTTGATCGGCTGCTCGTTCAGACTCGTGAGTTCAAACGGAGATGGCATCGATGCTCTTTGTGCCGGACCAGAATCAATCGCCAGCAATGTGACAATCTGAGGTTCTTCTTCTTCCGGCTTCTGCTCCTGACGAATTCGCGGAAGCTCGGGAAGCCGCTCTTCCGGCTTCAGCCCGGGAATCAACTGACCAAGCGGCGGAAGGTCGGCTCCTGGAACTTTTTTCGGGGCAACGCGCACAGACATCATGCCAAGATAGCCTGGCGTGCGCGGCGGAAGTTCTTCCACAAGAGTCAGCTCGGCCGTAATCGCCTGATCGCCGCGTTTCACTTCGAACTTCAAAACGTCGCCCGCATAGCTTGAAGCGACAACTTCCTGGAGAATCGTGACACGTTCCACATCCCGGCCATTCACTTTCAGAATCTGATCACCTTTCTTCAGGCCCGCTTTCTCCGCCGGACCACCAGGCAGCACGCGTTCAATGGCAACCCGTCGAGCAAACAGGCTGGCAGCATTGGGCTGAAGCCCGATACGCCCGGCTTTCAGATCCCCCGTCGATTTCATGCGCTCAGCGGATATCATCGCATCCTTCAATGGAATCGCGAAACCAATTCCTGAGTCGTACCATTCCAGTCCTGAGTTCGGACCACCCTGACCACGCGGCGACATGGGAACAAGAATGCCAAGCACTTCTCCCTGAAGATTGATCAGCGGACCACCATAATTCACCGGCGAGATTTTCGCGTCACTCTGAATCGCCATCCCATGCACTCGATCCAGCGCGCTGACGATTCCTACGGAGATACTGGACGATTGCGCCGAGTAGAAGCGTCCCAGAGCAACCGACCACTGTCCAACCTTGAGCGATTCCGGGTTTGCCACCTGCGCTGGCTGCCAGCTTCCGCCTTTGACTCGCAGCAGCACCAGCCGTCGCACATGGTCAGTGGCCACAATTTCTGCATTCAGTTTCTGGCCATCCTGAGTTTCCGCAAGCACCGCGTCGGGCTTACCCTGAATCGCAAACTGACTCGTCAGAATGTCGCCGTCAGCCGAAATCACGACTCCCGTTGTCACGAGCGATGTAACTTTCTCGCCATCAATCACCTGTTCGCCACCGATGACCCGAAGCCGCACAATCGAAGCATCGGCTTTTGCTGTCGCTGCACGAACAGCGTCTCCAAGCTCGTCGGCCCGAACCAGTGGCAGCGCGACTAACAACGCTGCGGCAACTGCCAGTTTTCGAACAGAATCCTTAACCGTCAATCGGGAGAACATCTGAACCATCCCATCGCCTTTGAATCCAGCGTGTGCCTTATTTCCCAGCATCATGCAGGATGTCAGTTTTGGATGCCAGCATGCCAGGAAGATTCGAGAGGATTGCCCGACAATAGAAGTCTCCGCGCAGCAAAAAGGGTGAACGAAAAGTGCCGCTCACCCTTTGAATTTCATCCTGTTCGACTTAACGATGACTAGATCGCATCG
>CAZIGZ010000072.1:0-30742 GCA_964538835.1 uncultured Chitinophaga sp.
GCCTTGCCGCGACCAGCGACCATTCGATGTGCCAGAGTCTCCAGTGACGACGTGGCAAGAAGGCCCCGCGGAGTCTTGCGTGCTAAGCGAGTGAGTTTGTTTGATGTGTGTGCCAGAACGCGGTTCGCCTTGCCAAGGTTCTTTCCGGCAGAAAGGACCGACTTTGACAAGCATTCGCGACTACACTTCCCCTGAACGCACTTGACTCCGAGGAGGACGGCCGGTTCGTTGTCGGGTTGCCTATCGCGGACCGAAGCCAGCGCCGAAGGCTTTGGGGACGTAGCCATCCGAAGTGCCGGACTGCTGTGCTTTGATGGACTCAATACGCTGGTCGATGAACGATCGGGGCGGCATCGATTGGCCGAACTGCATTCCGCCGAATCCGAAACCGCCTTTCTTTTCGCCGCGTTTGGCTGCTGCGGCCTGATCTCGTTCAGTCGGTGCCTTCAGTGCTTCTTCGATCGGCTCAAGCCCGGCCAGAAGTTTGTCCTTCTGGAAATGCTGCTCGAACATTTCGCGGACGATCGCCTCGTAGCGCTGTCGAAAGTCATCGTTCGCGAGAATCCTGTCCAGCAGACGATTCTCACCCGCATGAGGATGTCGAAGGCTGAGTGTCACCAGTTGTTCCGGAGTTCCCACGGCGGGCCAGGTCGCCAGTGAAAGGTCCAGGTCCCATGGAATGAACACGAACTTGTCGGTCGCAGGGACAAGGTACAGATAGTAGTTGTGACCAAAGCCCAGGTAGCTGTCGAGATTTGAAAGGATGGCATTGGCCGCGATGAACTTCAGGAAGGCATCAACATCCAGAAATGTTCCGATCTCCGAAGCAAACTGTTCGTCGGAACCATGAGTGATCAAGTGGGCCATCTTCATCAGACGCTGTTTCTGTTCGTCCGATGGCTTTCCTTCCGGGTCGTAGATCGCCGCATAATCCTTCCAGTTCATGCCAAGATACTCCGGTCCCTTCATCAGGTTCTCCGGCTTCAGCAGCATCCCTTTTCCGCTTCCAAAGTGTTCTTCGAGAAACGTCCTGTTGACTTGTTCTGTTACCGTGTAGACACCAACAAGCTCATGATCATAGCGCCCTGGAACAGTCAGGTAGACTTCTGCAAAGCAAGTGCGGGGAGTAGGGATGCCGACATCGCGAAAGAACTGATACGACATGGATTCTCGTGATATCGTCGGATCACTGACTCCGCAGTGAAGATTGACCATCGACAGACCATCGAGTGTCTGGTTATCAACGAAGCGATCGAAATCCAGCTTCATTGACTTCTTCAACGCCCCCGTGGTGGCCATGTAAGTGAAGTTTCCTTTGTAACGAACGCCAATCGTGGAAAGCGTCTGGTCGTTGACCTGGACGTCCGCCTGAGCCCATGAGAATTCAACTCCGAACGTATTGCGATGCCCCGAAGAAGTCTCTGGCGCCGCGTCCTTTGGCGAGTCCTCGGATGCTGGTTTTGGAGCTTGATTGATCGGCGCGGGACCGCCGAATCCCGGGCCACCACCGGGTGGGCCAAATCCCGGGCCACCAAATCCGGGAACGCCTGGAGGACCAAACGGCGAGGCACCTTCTTTGGGTGTCAGCTTCTCAAACTGCTCCGGGCTGATCGTGAGGTGCAGTTCGTGAACCTTGTGCGTTTCGAAGATCCTGTCACCAGGTGAATGGCCCGTGCTGGATTCCTGCGCACGCAGTGACCCCACGGAAATGGCGAAGACGGGAATCATCACAAGGAAGTGAGAGCGCATGGCAAATCCAACGAGTCGAGAGTGGGAGGACTTATCGCTGAACACCGGTATCGCATTTTGGTTTCGGACATCCTGCAGAACCAGCCACGCAAGTTCATTTTTCAACAGGAGCGGCACATGTCACAATCCTGCCGGCCCTGCGCGGTCCGCGCGAAGTGCGGTGACTGTTGTTCCACTGGAGAATCTCATGGTTGACCTGATTGTCGTTCTGAAGATCAAGGATCTGCAGAATCTTCCGCTGCTTCGCGAGCTGCTGGCTCAGCAGGTTCTGATGTCGCGGCAGGAGCCAGGCTGTCTACGGATGGAAGCCCATGAATCTCAGGCGGAAGCGGGGCTGTTCTTTCTGGTGGAACAATGGGCGTCGCAGGAAGCCCTGGATGTGCATCGGAAGGCTCATGCCTGCACGATGCACTATTTTCCGAAGGTCGTGCCGCTGGTGGATCGAGTCCCCCACATGAGCAAACAGTTGCCGGGAACATGAGCAAGTCGGCTTTGCGACCGAAGCACCGTCGATGGATTCTCAGTGGCTGGTGATTCGGCAGAACCGATCGAGACTGCTGGCGGCGAGTTCAGAGTTCGGTAACATCTGCGTCGATCCCGGCAGGCGTTGCACCCATCGCCCATCTTTCGTGTGGCAATTGCCGTTTTTGAAGACAGGTTCCAGGGGAAATTCATGGTTGACAATAGTGTGTTTCGTGGCTGCATTCCCGCTCTGATGACTCCGTGTTCCAAAGCAGGCGTCCCGGATTTTGACGCTCTGGTTCGCACGGGCAAGTCGCTGATTGATGCGGGCATGCGAGCGGTTGTGTATTGTGGTTCGATGGGCGACTGGCCGCTCTTGACGGATGCACAGCGGCAGGAAGGTGTTCGTCGGCTGTGTGAAGCGGGAGTTCCCGTTGTCGTGGGCACTGGGGCACAGAATCCACGACTGGCAGCAGAGCATGCCGCTCATGCTCAATCCGTCGGTGCGGCCGGACTGATGGTCATTCCTCGAGTCCTTTCCCGCGGCACGTCTCCAGCGGCACAACGAGCGCACTTTGCAGGCATCCTGAAGGCTGCGGAGAAGATTCCGGCGGTCATCTACAACAGTCCTTACTACGGGTTTGAAACCAAGGCTCCGCTGTTTTTTGATCTGCGCAAGGACCATCCGAATCTTGTCGGGTTCAAGGAATTTGGTGGCTCGGATTCCCTGAGCTATGCGGCTGAGCACATTACGAGCGGTGATCCGACACTGGCGCTGATGGTCGGCGTGGATACTCAGGTGTTCCACGGGTTTGTCCGCTGCGGCGCTGTTGGGGCGATTACCGGGGTCGGCAATGCTCTTCCAAAGCAGGTGCTTCGCCTGATTGCTCTGTGTGAGAAAGCCGCTGCCGGTGACGTGGAAGCTCGCCGTCTGGCCGCGGAGCTGGATGATGCCTTGAAAGTCCTTTCGACGTTCGATGAAGGTCCGGACCTGGTCCTGTACTACAAGTATCTGATGGTGCTCGAAGGTCACCCGGAATACGAATATCAGCTGAACGCCACGGACGCACTCAGCCCCAGCCAGAAGGCCTTCATTCATGCTCAATGGTCGCTCTTCAAGGCCTGGTGGGAACGCTGGCCGGGAGCAAAATAGAGCCAACGTTGTACGAGTGTGGAGCGGCTGTCCTCAGCCGCTCTGCCTTTTGTCGGCGTCGCTATCGCTGATTTTCATGTATCCCGCGATGCCCATTCCGCCGCCGATGCAAAGAGCTGCGATCGCATGACGGGAATGTCCGTTGGCAATCTGCCATGCCAGATGGCTGATCAGGCGAGCTCCGCTGGCCGCCAGAGGATGACCGATTGCAATGGCGCCGCCGCCAGCATTCACGTTCACGGCATGTCCCTGCCAGACGCAGGGCTGTTCGAACGGTGCCTGGTCCCATTGAATGCCAAGTTCGTTGAGACAGGCCAGAGTCTGTGCGGCAAAGGCTTCATTGATCTCCAGAGAATCAATCGTGCTGACATCGATATTCTCTTGTGATGTGAGCCGGCGAATGGCATGGACCGGGCCGAGGCCCATGCGAGACGGATCGCAGCCGACGGATGTTCCGTGAACCCATTCACACAGGACAGGCCAGCCGTGGTACTTTGCGACGTCAGCATCTGCCATCACAAACATCGCAGCTCCGTCGTTGATACCTGATGAATTTCCCGCTGTCACGGTTCCATTGGGATTGAAAACGGGATTCAGCAATGACAGTTCTTTGCGAGTCAGCCCTGCGCGAGGATGTTCGTCCTGCTGGAGGCCCCCGACCGGAACGACTTCATCGCTCAGCTGTCCGGATGAGAATGCTCGCTGGTACAATATCTGACTGCGTTCCGACCAGACGTCCTGCACTTCACGACTGATGGAATACTCAGAAGCCAGTCGTTCGGCGGTGATTCCCATATGTTCGCTGGTGAAACTGTCTCTCAATCCGTCGACCTGCATGGAATCGACCGCCTGGGAGAGATCGGGCTCCTGGCCTCGACCCGGTCGCGGCACCAGCAGTGCGGAGCGCGACATCGATTCGACTCCGCCCGCAAGCACAACAGAGGCTTCGCCGCTGCGAATGGCCTGAGCCGCCAGCACTGCCGCCTGCATTCCGGAACCACACATCATGTTCACGGTGGACGCAGGAATCGTCTGTTTCAGTCCGGATTGAAGAGCAATCTGGCGAGCCACATTCATCCCGTGCCCGGCGCTGAGCACATTGCCGACGATGACTTGATCAATGTGATCGATCAAGTCCGAAGATACCATCGCCGCCTTCGCCGCAGCCACACCCATATCGACGGGAGACATCTGAGCCAGTGTGCCGCGAAATCGACCAAAGGGTGTTCTTCTGGCTCCAACAATGACGATTCGCTTGGAAGACTGCCTGGACAAGCTTCACTCACCTCATTTACTGACGGCTTTCGGTCGCGGGTTCCTGAGCCGTTGATTGTACTGCCCGACCTGTCCTTCGCGACTCATACAGCCGCACGACTTTCTCCAGTTCGGGCTTTTCCGCAGACGGAGCGGCGGACCGCGCCTTCTTTGCCCAGTCGGCCGCCTGATTCATGTCACCGGCTTCGGCATACGCAGCGGCCAGAGTACTCAGGCTCATCCACTCCTGATAACTTGTCAGCTCGCAGGCCTTCTTCGCCACCAGGACGGCTCGAGTCGTGTCGCGGATCCTGGAGTTTTCGCTGGTCGCCAGCAGCCACGCATAATTATCCCACGCGCGGGCGAATCCGGGGCTGAGTTCGATGGCCTTTTCGTAATCTCGAACGGCATCTTCGTCTCGCTTCAGGCGAACATAAGCGGCCGCTCGATTGTTGTAAGCACGAAACAGATTCGGCTGAGCCTCTACTGCGTGATTCCAGCAATCGATCGCTTCTTCCAGCCGGTTCATGTTGAACAGCAGATTGCCTCGGTTGTACCACGCGGCTGCATGGTTCGGCTGAACCTTCACGGCCTTCGCATACATCTCCAGAGCTTCTTCGCCGCGACCTTCTCCGGCTTCCATATTGCCTTTGACGTACCACGCGTCGGCGAAGGACGCATCCAGCTTCAGGCATTGATCCAGATCTTTCCCGGCCAGTTCTTTCTGCTGAAGCTGATGTCGTGCAAGTCCGCGGCGATAATAGATTTCTGCTGTTTCCTCACCCAGGCTCAGCACTCGGGTAAAGTCGTCGATGGCTTCTTCAAAGTGAGCGGCACGATGGTGCATCAGGCCGCGTCGAAGAATCGCATCCGTGTTCTTCGGCTGCCTCGCGATGATGGCCGAAAGATCCTCAATAGCAACTTCGAATTCGCCCTGCTTTTCCGCCAGACGAGCACGCAGGAATCGAGCCTGCTCGTGACCAGGATGGTTCTCAATGAATGTGTCCAGTTCCTGACGAGCCCTGAAGTGCTGATCCAGTTCCATCAGACACTGACATCGGATCCATTCGGTCTTTGGAGTGTCGTTGTTTCGCACGGCCTCAGAGTCGAGGTCTTCAAAGGCGTCCTGAAAACGTCGAAGATGAAACTGACAGATGCCGCGCAGTCTTCTGGCCGGAATATTGTTCGCATCGGCGGTCAGTACCCGTGACGCGTCGTCGAGAGCCGCTTTCCATTCGCCAAGATCCGTGTTGACGTCCGCATGCAGCAGCCTTGCGTCCAGATGATCTGCATTCTGCTTCAGGATGGTGTCCAGATCGTTGCGAGCTTCCAGGTATTGACCAAGTCGCGACAGAGCCGTGGCGCGAAGAAGCAGTGACTCGGCCGTTTGACTGTCGTCGGGGATGCGAGTGATCGCTTCGATCGCAGCGGCTTCCCGGTTCTGCTTTAACGCCAGGCTGGCGCGAAGAATTTCGGCCCTGGGAGACGAAGCTTCCGGAGACGTCAAAGCTTCAAGATCTTCTTCCGCTGACAGATCATTTCCGTTTTTCAGATGCAGCGCGGCGCGGGTCAGCAGCAGCTTTCCGGGAAGTTTCCCCGAATGCTTCTCTGCAAACTGACTGATGAGCGACGCAGCTCTCGCAGCATCTCCCTGAGCCTCCAGGCGTTCTGCCAGATCGAGAACGGCGGCCGAGTCCTCCGGTGTCAGTTCGATGACTCGCTGCATGTCCGAAAGCGACGCCACGGCTTCACCAAGGCTCAGAAACACGTCCGCTCGCTGACGGTAAAGTGCGGCGTTCTTCGGGTCGAGCCGAAGAGCCTGAGTCAGGTCGGCAGCGGCGAGTGCTGGTTCATTCTTTTCAGAATACAGCGAGGCTCGCGCGGCGAGCCCCGCGACATGATTTGGATCCTGACGCAGCAGTTCATTCAGATCTTCGAGCGCAAAGTCTCGTCGACCTGCTTTCCGGTGGAGCAAGGCTCGTTCGTACAACAGTGGCGACTGTTCCCGCGAAAGTGAGATCAGGCGAGTATACGTTTCGACAGCTTCTTCCTCACGATTCAACGCTCGCAGAAGGCGCGCACGAATGCTGAGAGCGTCAATGCTGGAAGGATCAATTTCAAGAGTCTTCGAAAGTTCTGCAATGGCGTCTTCCGGCTTGCCTGCACCTTCCAGGCATCGAGCTCGTTCGAGGGAAACGATGACTCTGGTTGCTTTGTCATCCGTCGCAGAAGACGCGGACGTCTTTACCGCTTCCAGATCCTTCAACGCGGTCTCGTAGTCCTTTGAAGAGCTGAGCAGAGTCGCACGAGCCAGGCGAGCTTCGGAATGCCCTGGGTTGATCTGTAGAGCCTGATTCAGATTGGCCGTCGCAGCGGTCGTATTGCCAAGTTCTGCATACGCTCGAGCAAGCTCCACCAGTGCATCGGTATTCTGAGGCGACAGCTGAACGGCCATCGAAAGGTCACTCACCGCTTCCTTCGCCTGACCGGAGCGACGCAGCAATCGGCCTCGTTCCAGCCACGGTTCAGAGTTTGTGGAATTCAGTCGGCAGGCCACATTCAGATCCGCGAGTGCTCGGTCGACATCACCCGCAATGGCCCACGCGGTGCCTCGCAGCAGCCACCCTTCCGCATTTTCACGGTCCTGAGCCACCACAAGATTCAGATCCTCGATCGCCTGATCCGGGCTTGCATTCAGCAGCAGTCTGGCACGGCGAAGGCGACCGTTCAGGTGCGAAGGTTCAAACTTCAGGAGGGCCGTGAGATCTTCCAGCCCGCGTTCGCGATCGCCCATATCCAGTGACGCACAGGCTCGATCGTACAACGCCTCTGACAGCTGAGGATTGATTCGCAGAGACTCTGAGAAGGACTTGATCGCCAAAGCTGTCTCGCCCATGGCCCGCTGAGCGACGCCGAGTGCCAGCCATCCTTCGGCCCAGTCCGCTTTCAGGCGCACGGCAGCCATCAGGTCGGCAACGGCTTCGCGTCGATGTTCGAGGGCTGCATGGCTCAGGCCTCGCAGGTACCATGCTTCCGCAAGATTCGGATCCAGGGCGATCGCTCGACTCAGCTGCTGGATCGATTCGGAATGTCGGCTGGCATCGCGATGCTCAATCGCCGCTCGAACCATGGCCTGAGCCTGCTTCTTCTGATCCGCACATCCGGACACAACCAGAAGCATGCCAAGAGCCAGTGCAGGCAGGATACGTCGAACGCAGATGCTGAAAGGAGACAGGTCGAAAGGTTGATGCATCAATTGCGATGAATGTCCGACGTGGACACACGCACGTTCGCCAGAACTGCGAAGACTCTTGCTGCGTGAATTCATGTCAGGCCCTCCGGCACAACACCTGGATCCAGACTCGATCGAATCGCGCGACCCGTTACACACCGCGGCAGGCGAACGGCCAATGCCGTACGCATCGCAGAGCGACAACAGGAGCGCAGAAGCGACCAGACAGGTCGCCGTATCGGAGGGATCGTCACATTGCGTACACCGGTACCGTTCGATTCGATCGACACACGTGGATTTTCCGGAGCCATCACGTCCAGGCAGAAAGGTTTGACTGGCTTTGCAAACCGGAACTCCTGTGTACGGGTGTTTGCCCGCTCTGCTGCACATGAGTCAGTGAACCGAGGCTGCCTGATGGAGTAAGAACGGACAGCGAAGCCAGGAAATTCCGGCGTGGCCGTTCTTCCCTGCCGGAACCTGCACGGGCACTGATTCCAGTTTGAAGTGACGACCGGCGAACGACCGAAATCATGAGGAGCAGGAATTGCCGATCAACTTGCGCTGATCCGGCCTTCATGGGTACTGCAGATGCACTGACCGGAGAGTTGGCCGGACGCATCCAGAGGCGATGGCGTTCCGCGTAGTTTGGGAGTGGAACCAATATGGATCTGTCTGGAATGATGTCGGATGATCAGATCGGAATCGTCGGCAGCCTGATGGCGCTGGCGGTGTGCGGAATCATTATGGCTCTGAGTTTCCGCCTGGGCCCTGGCCGAAAGCAAAACTCGCGATCAAACATCGTGACCATCACGGCGACTCGAACAACGTCCGAAAAGCCAGCCGAACGCAAAGCGGCCTGAGGCTGTCTGTGCGATCTGTCTGAGGCCTGTTTACCGAACGTCGCGATTCGTCCAGCGCGTGAAGCTTTGGGTGTTGCAGCGGTTTTTGCGGTATTCAGAGGAATCAGTACGGAAGTTGTTTGTCCTGTGAAACAGAGTCTTGCGACCGGAACTGATCACGCTTATATCTGTGCACCAGAACCGGATGTGCTGAACTGAACGCACACATTTCGGTGGCTGAGTTTTCCTTGGGTTTCCTTCAGGTGCTGACTATGGTCCGTCTTCACAAGATCGCTGGTGGCTTCTTTCTGCTCGCACTGGGATATTGTCTCGGAAGCCTGAACATCCATCAGCCTGAATCGCTGAAGGCTCAGGCCGATGAAGACGACGCGAAGTACGGACGAGAAGTCCTGACCGCTTATCGCAACGTCACCAAGTCGATGCGTGAATTGAATAGTCTGCTGTCTGCGGGCGGTCAGAATACGACCGTTTCTTCGGGCCTGAACTTTTTCGCCGTGTCAGTCGGTGGCGTCAACGCGGAACAGGATCTGGAAGAAGGCCGGGGCGTTGATCCTGAGACTTTCGCCGCATTGTATGCCGATCTGGCCAGTCCCAAAATCGCGGAACATCTGGACTACGACGAACTCGGACGCCTTCGATACAAGAAGAACGTGATCCGCCTGTATTCACGCGATCGCCTGCGTGCTTTGTTCCATGAGCGTGATCGGCTGGATGTCCGCGCTGAAGCCGCGGAATAACTCGCAGCCGTTCAAATCGCTTCGCCACCATAACCACGGCGGATGGCTCGGCGAGTCAGCATGAGTTCCATCATCAGGAACGCAAGAAAGAACGTCAGCAGCGCTGGCCAGAGTTCTGTCACCGTTTCGTCGCCATACATCCGACTGGTCAGGTCTGTCAGTGACTCGGTAAACCGGATGCGGTCATTCGTGACCAGCCTTGCTCGATCCTCATCCGTCAGCAGGACCATTTCATCTTCGCTGTGGTCATAGTTGACGACGAATGAATCCGCACTCTGCTGACCGGCAAACTTCAAGCCGCTTCGGTAGATGCCAGGCGTGAGGGTATCTCGGAACGTTGCGGTCAGGCGTTCATTCCCTTCGGTCGCTGGTACTCGTACGTTTTCGCCGCCCGGCCTGGAAAAGACGAAATCCGGAATCCCGGTCGACTCATTGCGAGGAGAATCACCTTCGATCGCAGGGGCTTCCCTGGCCGCCGCGAATGCGTCGGCATTCCATGGCATCTCTGCCAGCAGCGGTTCTCCATAACGCACATTTCGATGGCTTTGTGCAGACGCGACATGGAACACGGCTTCGTGAAGAAACGGAATGAAGTCTGAACGTGTCGGAAGGTCGCTCCACTGTCGATCCAGCGTTGTGGTCATCAACAGCACGAAGCCGCTGCCATAGCGAGTTTCCAGAAGGAACGGGTCGCCAGTGCTGTAGGTGGCGAGCACGGCAGGCGTTTCATTCTGAACTGTCTGCTGTGAGTTGTTGTCGCCTGCCGCGAGTGCGTCATTTGGGGGTTTACCGGCGTGAATACGAAACAGCACCCACGATGAGAACGAGGCCTTCAGCAGACTGCGACCGGGGTCTGAGCGAAAACGATCCATCCAGCCCGGCTGAATCGACAACGGGGCCAGTCGAACAAGATCGTCGGCCTGTGGAGGAGCTTCACGAGTCCGGACGAATTCCAGCTGAGGCAGCAGATTTGACTGACGGAAGCAGCTGTCGAAGGACTCCGCCGATGTCTGGGGGCCACAGGCAATCATCAGGCCTTTGCCTTCCGCAACTCCTTTAGCCAGGGCCAGTGAGATCGCTGGGGGCAGTCTTGCAACGTTACAGCAGATCACGGCACCGGCTGCTCGCAGATCTTCTTCGGTCACTTCGGCTGCATCACGTACCGTCGCCAGTACCCACGGCGGCCGCTCTTCCAGAGGAGCAAACGCCAGTTCGGCAAAGAACGTATCCCGCTCCGAGCGGATCGGAGAACTGGAACCATTGATCAGCAGCACGGGCAGAGACTGTGCCACGAAAACAGACACATGGCTGGCGTTGTCGACGGTGATTGCATCATCAGCGACATCGGCTTCCACGGTCAGGACATGGCTGCCGGCGGCGGAGATGGCATGATCGAACTCAAGGACTGTTTCCGATCGCGCGGCTAGTCGGGGAGATTGTGTTTCGCCGGCCAGAGCCTGTCCGTTTTGCAGCAGCCGAACGGGCACCTGGACTTCGCCGTCGGAGTCATTTCGCAGTGACACCTTCAGTCGCACGGGAAAATCAGGAACGGTGACTTCACGTGACAACTGAATTTCACCAACCGCCACATTTCGGCGGATCGCAGCGAGACCTTTGGTGACATCGACGTACCACACCTGTGGCTTCACAGTCGGAAATTTACGCTGGTCGTCGAACCTCAGCCATGCGGCATCGTCGTCTGCTTTCCAGCCATTGGCCTGTCGGTCGGAAAACACAACCACTTCTCGCGCGGTTGAGCTGCTTCGCCCCAGGATCGCCATGGCTTTCTCGAGGGCCGCGAGCATCCCGCAGGCTCCTCCCGGAGGCGGGATCCTGCGCAGTTCCTGTTCAATCGCGGCGGGGTCACGCAGAGGCGATTCGATGACCGATCGAGGCTGGTCACGTGCATCGATGATGGCCACACTGTCGTCACCGCTGAGCGTCTGGAGAAACTCCACCGCGCGGCGAATCGCGTTCTGATGAACTGAGTTGACACCATCCGATCGCGACATGGAATTCGAACCATCAATCACGAGGACCACCGTTCGTGAGCCCGATGATCGGTATCCGGACAACCATCCTCCTGGGATCCAGGGGCGAGTCACCGAAAGCACAACCAGAGTGATGAGCCCGATGCGGAGCAGCAGAAGCAGCAACTCTTCCAGTTTCAGCCGGCGTCTGGTCTTTCGCGACGGGTTCAGAAACTGCATGGCTCCCCATTCGACGACGTCAAAACGTCGTCGGCTGAGCAGATGGGCCATGATGGGAAGACCAATTCCGGCCAGACCCAGCAAAAGCCATGGATTCAGAAAAAACTGGAACATGAAGTGGCTCCGGGGCACGGTTCACATCATGCCCACGTGGGCCGAAGTTTACACACCTTTCACAAAACGTCATGTTTCAGCGAGGGAATCCCGAGTCCGCTGACGGAATACTCGGGGCATTTCGCACCCGGTTGTGGCTGGACGGAAAACGATGATTCAATTCCCAACTGTGGGGTTTGCCAAGTTGACTAACGCTTCATTCCGGGTTTGTTAGAATTCCGAGTCCATTTTGCGAGTTTGCGTGATCCGAAGGCGAAGATCTTTGGCTCTTCGACAGCGTGAACGAACGCAACATCCTCTCTGAATCGGTCACCGATTGTTTGAAGTTTTTACTGGAGTAGCTGATCCCATGTCACTTGCCATTTCTGACGTCCATGCCCGCGAAATTCTGGACAGCCGTGGAAACCCAACGGTCGAAGTGGACATCACGCTGGAAGACGGCACCGTGGGACGCGCAGCGGTTCCAAGCGGCGCCAGCACTGGTGCTCATGAAGCCTGCGAACTGCGCGATGTCGACAACAAAGGGCGCTTCCTGGGCAAGGGTGTTCTTCAGGCCGTTCAGAATGTCAATGAAGAGATCGCTGATCTTCTTGTTGACCTGAATGTCATGGACCAGGCGACCATTGACGCCACCATGATTGAAGCCGACGGCACACCGAACAAGTCACGTCTCGGTGCCAACGCGATTCTCGCATGCTCCCTGGCGTCCGCTCACGCGGCAGCTGCTGTCTGCGGACTTCCGCTCTATCGATACCTCGGCGGTGTCGGTGCCAACCGTCTGCCAGCTCCGATGATGAACATCATCAACGGCGGTGCTCATGCCAACAACGGCCTGGACATCCAGGAATTCATGGTCATGCCGCTGGGCTTCAGCACCTTTGGCGAAGCACTGCGAGCCGGCGTGGAAATCTTCCACCACCTGAAGAAGGTTCTGGCCTCTAAGGGACTCAGCACTGCAGTGGGTGACGAAGGCGGTTTTGCTCCTGACCTGAAGACAAATGAAGAAGGTCTGGAAGTCATCATGAAGGCGATCGAAAGCGCTGGTTACAAGGCCGGCGATCAGATCAAGATCGCAATGGACTGTGCCGCGACCGAATTCTTCGACGCCAAGACCGGAAAGTACACCGTCGACGGCAAGACGATCGACAGCGATGGAATGGTCGGCCTGCTCGAGTCATGGGTCAACAAGTACCCAATCTGCTCAATTGAAGACGGCTGTTCAGAAGATGACTGGGACGGCTGGAAGAAGCTGACCGATAAACTCGGAAAGCGAGTCCAGCTTGTCGGCGATGACCTGTTCGTCACCAACGCAAAGCGCCTGGGTGAAGGAATTGCGAAAGGCGTTGCGAACAGCATCCTCGTCAAGGTCAACCAGATCGGTACTCTCACCGAAACCATCCAGGCTGTTCAGCTGGCTTACCAGAACGGCTACACGGCTGTCATGAGTCATCGATCCGGAGAGACCGAAGACACGACCATTGCGGACCTCGCTGTTGGCCTGCGAACCGGACAGATCAAGACCGGCTCTGCAAGCCGAACTGACCGAATCTGCAAGTACAACCAGCTGCTTCGCATTGAAGAACAGCTGGGCGATCTCTGCACCTACGGCGGAACGATCCGTTAGTCAAACAACGGCATCGTTTGCCAATCGACGATGCCATGTCTGACCATGACAACGAAACCAATGAACCGGTGGCGGACCTGCAGAACCCTGCAGAGTCTTCCACCGGTTCTTTGATTGTCTCGCTGTCATTCTGGTGTTCGCTGATGGCCGCCAGCCTGATGTACGCTGCCGTAAGCCTTTCACCCCGGCTCGAAGAATGGCTCACAGCTCGAGACCAGTACGCATCGAATGCACAGCGCCTGCATGTGCTCGAGAATGAAGTCGATTATCTCGAGCGTGTTGTTGATGCGATGAAGAAGGACCCGGAGTTTGCGCGGCGAATGTCCGAACAGATTCAATTGTCGCCGAGTCCTGTCTCTGAGTCTGGATTTGAACCCACGACCGTTGCTGCCCCCGACGGAACACTGCCAGCGTCGGTCGTCTCCCAGACCATCGAGCAGCCTCGCCTGCCTTCCGCCGCACTGCCCAAGGAACTCCGCAAGTGGATTCTGGATCTCGCGACCAAACCGGAACTGCGAACCTGGCTCCTGTCGGTCGCCGCGGGATTGACGCTGCTGGCCTTTACACTGCTGAATGAATCCGGCAAGGCGATTGTACTTGCCGTCTTCGGAACCATCGGCAGCGTGTTTCGGGGCGTGACAAGTCGCTATTTCCGCCGCGCGGAGCTGACCAGTGCTGAGCCGACAGAGAACGCTGCGGTCAACTGAGTCGTGGTGCTCATTCCGAAACTGAATGTCGGACGGTAAATTCTATCGTTGCCCCGGTCTCCCAGTTCGCCATGTTGCATCTGAAAATGCGGAGCCACAGGTGTTCTTTTCAAGCGGATGTTTGAGTGTCTTGACATCTGCTGACGACTTTGGGTCCAATGCCGAGGTAGACGTCATGACCGGTCTGAACGGGAAGCTGGTTGTGTCGAGAATCTTTCCCCCTCAACTTATTCCCTGGAGTACTCTGATGCAGCGATTGTGGACTTTTTCCTTACTGCTGAGCCTGGCCATTGTTCTGCCAGGTTCCATTGCCGACGAGAAGAAGACGGAAACCCCGGCTGGCGAAAAGGGCAAGCGCGAGTTTAAGGCGACCTGTCCGGTTTCAGGCGGCGAAGCAAAGCGAGAACAATCTGTCGAATACAAGGAAAAGAAGGTCTTCTTCTGCTGCGAGAAGTGCAAGGCTGCATTCGAAGCTGACAAAGCCAAGTATTCAACCAAGGCCAACATGCAGCTCGCTCAGACTCGACAGTACGTTCAGACCAGCTGCCCGCTGTCCGGTGGCAAGGTGAACAAAGAGCAGACGGCAGAAGTCAGCGGGGTAAAGGTTGAGTTCTGCTGCGAAAAGTGCAAGGGTGCGATTGCCGAAGCCTCCGCTGATGATCAGCTGGCCAAGGTTTTTGCAGACGACGTCTTCGCCAAGTCCTTCGAAGCTCGCAAGCGCGATCCGAACAAGAAGAAGGGCGGAGGAGAGAAGTCAGAGTCCACTGAAAGCAAGTAGGTCGACGACTTCAGATTCTGAAAATTTGAGGAAGGCAGTCCGTGTGGCTGCCTTCTTTTTTATTGCGCGTTGGAACGGCTGCCGTTGGGAGATCCGACGATCGGTGTGTCGGCCGGAAGTGGTCTCGCAGCGACACGAAGCTGAAGCCCATGGGCCACTTCACGAAGCACGGAGAACTCGCGGAACGAATCTTCATAGATCCAGATCGTGACGACCGAATCCGGCTGGCGAGTCTCCAGGCTGTTTCGGAATCGCGAACCCGGCCGAACGGCTTCTTCGACCGTTTCTTCCACCAGCGAGACGTCCGGGAGAATCTCCCATCGAGACACGTTGACTCGTGTTCGGCCATCTCCTGTCTGAAGAGCTTCGAGTGTGGATGGTCCTTCTTTCTCCACCGTGTACTTCATCGTGTAACCATTCACCGGACCGACGGTTCCTTCAAACTGGTTGAATCGCATGATCGTCGCCCGCTTTGAGAGCACCTGAGCCTTCAGTCGTTCGAGGAGATCTTCGAGCGGAATCAGGCTGACCTTTCCCTCCGCCACTCGATAGTGCTGTTCATTGGCTTCGACCGGGCGTGTGACAGGAGACAAGCGGTGCTCAAGTCGATTCTGAGGAACGGTTTTCTGCTGGGTGACGTTCAGGACTTCTTCCAGTTTTTGCGTTTCCACAACGGCCGTGCGAAGCTTGCTGGCGAGGTCTTTTTCCTGCTCGGAAACGTGCGTCAGAGAGTCTGCGAGACTGCTTTCCTGCTTTCCTGTCTGTTCGATGGCCTTTTCCAGCGAAGCAATACGGGCAGAAATTGAGGCGTGGTCTTTCTCCAGACGGCTCTTCTGTCGTGAAGACTTCTGTGCTTTGTCCTGTGATTCCTGAAGCGCTGCCTGAGCTTCCTTCAGTCGAGTCTCGAGATTGGCATTGTCGATGGCAGTCTTTGAAGCCAGTCCTTCCAGCTCTGCTGAAGCATGTTGCAGCTTCTGCAGTTCCGAATCCAGAACGGCTCGTGTTGTTGCGGAGGCCTCAAGTTCCTTTGCGACGGCAGCACGCTGACGTGCGATATCCGTGAACTGGTCTTCTGACACGGCAGCCCGAGGCTGGCGTTCGAGCTGCACGGCCACGATCACGATCAGGATGATCAGAATCCCGACGATGTTACAGACCACGTCAAGAAACGAGTCTGACCCGAACTCGAGTTCTGGGCGCTGACTGCGTCGACTCATTGGACGACCTCCTCTTCGGAAGGAAGTTCCGCATGGCCAGCGGTATCATTTGTCACGATGTACGGTGTCAGTTCGTAAAAGGTTGCAGAACGAATTCCGATGCTCTTCAGCTGTCGAGCCAGCGGGACTCGCCACTTTTCACCGCCCGGACTGACGATGAATTTGACGATCGGCATCATGGGCTCCATGGGTCGCCGCTTCGCATCATCAACTTCTGTATTGATCCCCTTCAGAAGACTGGCCACGACCTGGTCGAAGTTCTCCTCCGAAACAGGAACTGCCGTCTGCTGAGCGACCGTCATGTAACCTTCATCCAGAAACACGACGATGCCAACGGGTGTGGAGAGGCTTGATCCTTTGACACCTGCCGCGTTGAGTCGTTTGAGCAGTTCAGGGTCAACATTGCGCAGATCTGGTTGCCCGTGACTTCCGGAACCTTCGCCGGCAAACAGCAGGCTGCCGCCATTGGCACTCTGGGGTTGTTTCGTTGCCTGCTGACCCGGAATTGTGCTTCCTGATGGCGGAGCGTTGGAAGACGCTGGTTGGCTCGAGCGATACCAATCCGGTGGCTCAACGACGCCAGCGTTCTGTGACGACGTCGCTCCTGAAGGAGAGACTCGCTCCGCAGAACCCGCGTACGACGCTGTCGATTCGATTGCGGATCCAGAAGTTCCTGGTGCACCAGCGGACAGGTTGTTGGGAACGCCGTTTTGTCCCTGAAGCGAAGACGCGCCACCGCCCAGACCACCGCTGGAGCCCGGCCCAACCAGTCGCGAACCGTGAAGGCTGCCATCGCCTCCAAAGAGTGCTTCCGAGAATCGTCGTTCCGATGGTGAACGTAATCCAGATCCGACGTTTTCTGAACCGGATCCGGAATCTGTTCCGGCGGCCACGAATGACCCGGATGACGCTGAAGGCTGCGGAGACGCCGGCTGACCGCCCGGTGATCCTGACGCCAGTCCGGAGTTTTCCTGAGCGGCTTTGGCGAGTGCCTGTTGACGAGCGTAATTCTCTGCAAACTCTTCGGCCATGCGTTCAGCATCTTCCTCGCTGAGACGTCCGATCGGCGCTCCTTTGGTCCGCGCGGCTGCTCTGTTTTCGAAGAATGAAGACGGAGGAGCAACGCCGCCAGCGTAGTAACGACCTTCCAGCCGGCGCTTTGTCTGAGGCTCGTCTTCGACGACTCGACCATCCGGGCGCACGGACAGACGTCGTTCGCGAGGATCCGGTTCGCCTCCTTCGGTATTCTGAGGCAACGGTCCGCCGGGATTACGCTGCTGAGCAATCGCCATCAGTTTGGCGTAGAGATTTTCACGTCGGCGGAACGCTTCATTCACGGCGACCTGGACGACAGGAGGTTCCAGCAGATCCGGCTCGCCTGTTTCCACCACACGATCTTTTTCCAGAAGCTCGTAGCCGTAGTGAATCTTTGACTCGACCAGAATTCGCTGAGCCCCATAGAAGAGGAGACAGCCATCCGGCCGAACAAGCAGCAGAACATACGGTTCTTCGGAGATCGAATCGCCGGACCGATGTTTATGAATCGCAAGCAGAGCCGACAACAGGGGATTATCACGAACCGGAAAGCTCTCCATGTCCGCCGGAGTGATTCGAATGCCGTTCGGCAGAATCTCGAAGCCGTTCTTTGTGATGTCAACGACGATTGGAACGCGGGAGGTTCCCGTGGAGTTCGAGAACTCGAGGAGCGTTTCTGTTCCTGTCGCCGCGACGGCTTTCTTCTTCGCCTCATCCACCTGTTTGCGAAGGTTGACCAAAGCCGACATTTTTTCATGAAGCAGCAATTCGGCTTCTTTGCCGGCATCTTCCGCTTCCGCAAGGCGTTCACGTTTTTCCAGCAGAGCCTGTTCGGACTTTGAGAGCTTTCGCAGCAGTTCTGCTTCTTTCTCTTTCAACTCTGCCACAGATGCGGCAAGCTGTTCGGGGGACTTGCCGGCCGCGGCCTCCGAATCGACCTTTTGAAGAAGTCCGTCCAGTTCTGCCTGCTGTTTTTCCACCACCGTCTGGCGTTCTTCCAGAACGGCTCGCAGTTTCTGGTTTGCCTCTTCACGGCTTTCAATGGAAGCTCGGATCGCACGAATCTCGTTCTGCAGCTGATTAAGTTCTGCCGACCGATCGGGAGGAAGTTCTGCCGCGGACACTTGTGCCGACTGATCAAGTTCTGCCTGCTGGTCGTGACGGATCTTTCGAGTCATCACCAGCAGCAGAAGAATCAGCGATCCCATGGCGCAGACCAGCACGGCCAGAAATGGAAACAGCGTAATTGAGTTTTGGTGCTGTCGCCGAGCCATGAGAAGAGTCTGTTACCTGCCAGCAAGAGTTCTGTTCGAATCCGGATCGGTTCCGGATGACGCAAAGCCTGAGTTCAAGGAACGGACTACGCGACGGCCCGAAGGGATGTTTTCGCGGTCAGCACGGCAACAGCGGCGTTCAGGCTGTTCACCGTCTGTTCCAGGGTTTCCACGATCTGCAGAGACTGAAGGTTCTGATTGAGCTGTTCCTGAAGCTGAGCGAGCCGCTGTTCGGATTCGGTCAGCTGCAGCAGTGTCCTGCCGAGCTTATGCAGTTCTTCGGCCTGGCCGGCTGCGGACAGCGATGTCGTCTGCATCGCGGACTGCCATGCATCGACCTTTTGAACGAACTGCGTCATAGAGTTCTGAAGCTGAGACGACAGCAGCTGTGAGCTTTGCTGCAGGGCGGTTGCATACTGGTCGCGAGCGTCGCCAAGTGTGTCTCGATGCTGCTGCAGCGTTGCCTGGGTTTCTTCGCTCAAAGCCTGGGCCAGCGCTGAAGTTTGTCTCGACAGCGTTTGTTGCCAGTCAGTTTGCAGTGTGGCGAACTGGTGGTTCCAGAATTCTGACTGGCGAGTCAGCAACTGCAGAGTCCATTCGGCGATGGCCGGATTCGTGTCTTCCGTTTTGGCTGTTTCCTGAGTGAGACACGGCAGAAGGCTGTCGATGCCAAACTGTTCGATATCGTTCAGAAGAGACTGCTCACCGCGTTCGATCACGAACGTGCTGAACACCAGAATCATGGACATTCCCAGGGCCTGAGCGGTCGTGTCAAACGCAACGGCAAGACCCGCAGTAACCTCGGGCAAGGACGAATCCAGCTGTTCGGGCGTCACATTCGCAATGGCCATCGTGATACCGACAACGGTACCAAGGAAGCCCATGATCGGAACGGCCCAGGTGACCGTTCGCACCAGAGAGTAGCTTTGGATCAACCGGTCGGCTGCAAGGTCCGCCAGATATTTGAGGTGATCTTCGGGGCCGGCGTCCGGTCGACGCGACACATAATGAAGTACGGCGTGGAGACGCTGCTGAATGAACGTGCCGAGGAATCGGGCGCTCTCCGGATCGGCCTGCCATGCTTCCAGAGTCTGCGTGACTTCAGCAGAAGATGAGCGTCCCAGTGACCATCGCTGCTCACGAGCCAGTGAAGACACAGCGACCAGCGCCTTGCGTTCTACCGGCAGCCGCCAGAGTTTCGCCGCAAGAATGCCCATGCCGACAAAGAAGATCGCGGACGTGATGTATTCGAGAGGATGCCCGCAGAAGTACCGCTGAACAAACTCCGTGCCGCCTTCGAACGGCTTCGCTGCAATAGGAGCGATAAGATAGAAGACGATCGTGACCGCGAGGCCACCGATCATTCCGATCATCGTTGCTGATGAGCTTCGTCGCAGATCTGATGTCTCCGATGTCATAGGTACGGCCTGTGTTGCGGGGCGTTTCTGGCTGGCAGTCACGATCTCGTCCTGCTGAAATCAGAAGAGGCTTAAGGAAGGAATCAACCACACTCAGCGACCGTTGGTGAATTCCCGTGAGGGATCCACTGGACGGGATGTCTGAGTGGCCGGAATGTAGTCGGGCAAGGAACTCCATTGACGCTTTGTTTTGGCGTCTCACACATTCCCGAACACGTGTCACGCAGACGACTTGATTTGAATCGGCGACAGATGCCGACCGTGGCAGAAACCGGCAGAACCTGCCGACGTCGCTGCACCGGGTGTTCGGAAACGTCTGATGCTGATTCAATCGTCACAATCGTCAAAGTCGATTGAATCAAAGGTGTATAAGGAGGTATGTGCGCGGCAAACGGCAGACAAGTGGCGTGTTTTGCCGCTGTGAGTCGGAGGGAGACGCACCTTCCGGAGAACCGTTACGAGCCAAAAAGACAGAATTGTTTATCCAGACGGTACGACCCGTCCGATGATTGGAATGTGACTTTCTGTTGCGCTGCTGTGGCGTGATGTTCCTCAGGACATCCGGCTGGCAGCAGGCGGACTGAGCATAGGAGACTTCTGGCAGCCGGGACTGTCGGAAGCAGTCAGCGTCCAAGTGTCAAAGACAGTGAACCACCGGGACGGTTTCCCAGCAGACGAGTGCGGTCCGGAACGGAAGGTACCTCACGGAGGAGAACTTTCATGCGAAAGTACGGTAAGTGGTTACTCGTGCTGGGAGTCATGGCGGCCAGTCCGGTCGCCGCCAGCGCGGATGGGTTCCTTGGCGGACGGCTGAAGCCGTCAATGCCATTCTCGGGTTCAGCCGAGAAAGCTCGCAATCAGAAGCTGGCCGACGATGTCGCTTCAGCTCTGAAGAGTGCTCAGGTGCGAGGCACCGACATTGGCATTGAAGTGAAGGATGGCGTTGCCATTCTTGACGGCAAAGTCAGTGAAGCCAGCCAGCGTGCTCTGGCAGAGCGAGTTGCCGGATCAGTCGACGGCATCGAGCGAGTGGAAAACAACATTCGCTACATCGCTCCATCCGGTGGCCAGGTTGAACGAGCATCAGCACAGCAGGCTGATCCTCGATCATCTCGAGTCACTCAGGCCGCTGCGTTCGAAACGGCTGAACGCCGTCCGGCAATTCAGCGGGTCAGCGGTGAAACGCCAGCTCCAAATTCCAAGGCCGCAAACGAAGCCAAAGCTCAGCAGGTTGCTGACGCTCTCGGCGGTGCCGGCCTGTCAGGAATGGACATCACCATTCGAGTTTCAGGTGGCGTAGCAACTCTGGAAGGACCAGTCCCGACGATCGGTCATCGTCAGGCTGCTGAACAGGCTGCTTCTCAGGTTCCTGGTATCCAGGGCGTGAACAATCAGCTGCAGGTCAGCGGACCAATCACTCGCACTGGCTACAATACCGGAATGCCGATGATGGCCCCTCCGGAAATGATGGCTCAGCCACAGATGATGGGCGCTCCTCAAATGATGGGCGGTCCTCAGATGATGCCAGCCGGATACGCACAGCCAGCAATGGGTCCTGGTATGCCCCCAACGGCAACCGGATATGCTCCGACCAGCTTCAATCATCCAAACCTGCCTGCACATGCATGGCCTTCGTATGCTCAGTATCCAAACTCCGCTGCTGTGAGTTACCCAACTCAGTACAGTGCGAGTGCCTGGCCATACATCGGTCCATTCTATCCGTATCCTCAGGTTCCGATGGGATGGCGTGAAGTCTCCCTCGAATGGGACGACGGATACTGGCAGCTCAACTTCAACAAAGAAAAAGATAAGTGGTACTGGGTTCTGAACCCAAAGAACTGGTAATCCCGGTCCTGTCACCACTGACAACATGACTGCTGACTGAGGCTCTGAGGACTTTGTTCTTCAGAGCCTTTTTTCGTTTCATCCGCGGCCTTAACTCGCGAGCCGCCTGAACTTCTTCTTGCCAATTCGTTCGAAACTGGTAGAACGGTGCCAGCTTGTTTGAGGCAGACGAACAACGTGAGCGGCAGCGCGGCAACGAGCCCGGCAGGCTCCTTTGGGTCAGGGGGCGTTCCGACCTTGTTGGGGTAAGGGACTGTGAGTAACAGACGGGATGATCTTCACAGCGATGCCGGAGTCCGGCTCACGGTAGTTTCCTCGGAAGCCGAAGCCGCGATCCTTCAGGCGACACTGCAGGCGGAAGGAATCACCAGCCAGGTCACCGGAGATACGGTTGGCACGACGCTGAACTACTACGGCGGAGCTGTCTGTCGCGTCGAAATCCTGGTGCATGCGTCCAAACTGGATGAAGCACGCCGAGTTCTGAAGGATTACGAAGACCGGAAACGCAGTCAGTCGAATGTGGAATGGGTCTGCAGTCGGTGTCAGGAAGTCAATGCAGGGACATTCGAAGCCTGCTGGTCCTGCCAGAAACTGCGCGACGAGTCTGATCAGGAATACGAGGAGCCTCAACCGTGGAGTCCGGGTTGCACGGGCACGGGGGAAAGCGACACTGGCGGATTCTCAAGCACTTCAGATCCGTCAAATCCTTACGCCCCGCCGACCATCGCTGATCGTTCGTCGCCAGCGCTCTCCACAGGGGTCGACGAGACAATTCGCCGCCTCCGTCGAGGTGCGATTCTGGGAAGTGTGATCTGGCCGGTCGCATTTCTGATGCTGTTTGTGGCACTGCAGGTGCTCTTGCAAATCGGGAAAGGACGGCTGGTGGTCAGTCGGCAGCAGCGGCGGAAAATTCGGCTCTATTCTCTGCTGATTCTGCTCGAGACGGTTGGGTACCCACTGTTCTTCGTCATGCTGTAATGCACTGTCACGCTGCACACGATGGCGCAAAATCGTGTGATCCAATGCGAACTGTGCTCCGTTTCGGCTGTCGGAGAACATGCTACGATCATTACGTTCGTGCCTATTCTCTGAACCAGATCCCAACAGGTTTCACATGACTACCAATGCCCCAGTCAGTCCAGCATCAACCGTGAGCGCTCCTGTAAACGCTCAGGATGCCAGCCGCACGATCGTTGCGTCGAATCTCGAAACGGCAAATCTGATCGAGGGTTATCACGTCATTGCCGAATGGATTCGTTTTGCCGATGCAAAAGCGGCGGTCGTGCTCACCGTCGGTGGTGCCATTGCAGGTCTTGTGATCCCGACACTCAAAGGGTACCTGACGGAGAATCCAACGACGCATCCGACAGCGTGGTGGAACTCGCTGGTGTGCACTCTCTTTGCCATATGGTTGCTCCTGCTGTTGCTGTCCGGTATCTGGGCCTTCCTGTGCATCCTTCCGTTTCGACGCAAAGGCAAGCACCCGGCTCTCGGCCACAGTTCGCACTTCCATCCTGCTGCGATCAGCACGATGTTCAAGCTGGACGACGTGGAAAAATTCATTCAGGAATGTGAATCCATGGGAGACGGCGGGCTTCGAAAAGAGGTCGCCGCCTGTCTCCTGATTGACTCCCACATTTCTTCCGCGAAATACCGTTATGTCACGACTTCCATTCGCCTGATGGGGGCCAGTTGCATTATTGCTCTCGTGTACCTGATCGCCATTCAGTTTTAATGAGGGCAGTAAGCGCTTTACCCGACGGAACCTGCCGACTCGTTGCCAGGTCGCCGCTCAGGCTGCAAGCCAGCGGCGACCATTACGTCGGCGATTGTCTTTGCCTGGTTCTCCGGACAAGTTTGACAGTGCCCGACATTTCCTGCATTGGTATGTTCGCTACAACGGCGTTGTAACGCAGGCGAATATCGGAGCGACGGCGAGTCTTCGCGCGTTCCTGAATCGCGGTGACGAACTCTTCTCTGACCGTAAAGAGAGTGATCAGTTCCGGATGGCCGACTCGTTCATCGTGAATGCTATAGACCAGCAGCCAGGCTGGAAGTTCCGGCGATGCCGCAGCGTTGCGTGGACCTGCGTTGAGGCGAACGAGGTCTGTGATCAAATGAAGATGCCTGTCTGCTTTTGGAAGTTTGATTGACTCGGTCATCCGCAGAGATTCTCTCGCGGACCAGTCGAGTGAATGCAGCTCCGGTGAGACTCGCCGTTTCAGGCATCGTTCAAGCCACACGCACCTCGCATCGTTGGCAAATGCGATTCGGCCGGCGACCCACGTAGCGTTTGCGAGCAGCGTGCCCGACTTTGGGACAGGACTGAGCGTGTCCGCAGGTAACCCAAGAGCATTCTCGAGGGTCGTGCACGTCCATCGGTCTCGCTTCTTTCCAAACGGTGTCTGGATCGTGCTGAACAAATAGCCGTACGTGTGCTGCACACCCGCATGGGGATTTACCGCGCTCAGTGGCTGTCCTGCAAGATTCAGCAGAGGCAGCAGGATGGCGGGATCAACGATCTCGGCATTAGCCAGTTCATCTACGTTCCCTGACGTTCCCCAGAAAATCAATGGACCACTTTGGCCGCGATCTTTCTGAATCTGCCTGACAATCGGCGCAGCCAGTTTCTGAAGCAATCTCACACGAGTGTTCAGCGATGCGTCTGCCTGAGCAACAACGCTGGCAGCGATGTCTTCGTAGGGAATCATGATGCACGTTCTATCCGGCCCGGGACCAAAAGGCGACCTTCCACTCGGTCGCCGATTTTCGTCTATTCTGACATCAATCGTATGATTTCCATCACTCCCGCCATCTGTTGAATTCAGGAGATACCAGAATTTTCGCCAATGCGCTTGCTGAATAAGCATTCATTGGGCAAGCTGTCGGCTGTCAAATTGGAAGTGTCAACTGCGGCCACAGGGATGCTGGCCGGCTGATCACACAGCCATCCTTCAGAGACCCGTCCTGCGGTGGTAGAGAAGCCCTTATGAAAACCCTGTCTGTCGTCCTTGCGTTGCTCGTTTCTCTGTTTCTTCCCGCCTCGGCAGGCAATCTGCTGACGAGTTCGGCTGTCGCGCGAGAATGGTCTGACTCTACCGGCGCGTGGAAGTTTGAAGGCGATCTTTTTGCTGCCAGTGAGCATACTGTCGTCGTTCGCCGCAAGACGGGAGAACTGCAGGCGTACATGACAGACCAGTTGTGCGAGGCTGATCAGCAGTTCGTCAAACAACATCTGGAAGAGACAGCGAAGAATGATACTCCGGAAGAAATGCAGACCTGGGAGGGTCGAGATGGCTTCAAGTTCCGTGGCCGCGTCATTGGATACGGCACCAACGAACTCAGGATCAAGGACTCTCGCGGCAAGATCATGATCAATGATGTCACCTACGAAGATACGGATCAGCTGCTGAAGTTCATGCTGCCCAAGATCGTCGCTCAGCTGGACGACAAGAACGTTGCCAACGAAGAAGACTTCAAGCGATGGGCTCGGAAGCAGCGTAAGGAAAAAGTCCTGACGGTTGATGGTGTCATGCTGCGACTGGAGATTGGCGGCCGAGTTGCCGTTCCTCTGTTCCTGTTCGCAAGTCCTCAGAAGGAAATCCTGGAAGAAGGCTGGGCGGCCTGGAAGCATGAAGCCACGAAGGAAGAAGAAAAGCAGCGCCAGAGTTTTCTGGCTCAGGCCCAGGCGGATGCCCTGCAGCGTGCTCAACTGCAGCAGGCCGAAGTCAATCAGAAGATCCAGATGATGCAGCTGGAAATGCTCGCGGTGAATGCAGGAGTCACACGCATCTGGGAAGTCCAGCTGATTCCTCGACCCGGCGTTCCGGCGCGGCCGATGAGCGTTGTCGTGAATGCAAACAGCAGCCTCGAAGCCGTCAACAAGGCCGCTGAAAAGTACCCCGCGTTTACGACCGGAATGTCTCGCCAGATCAGCTACCGATAATCCCGGGCAGACCGACACAAACGAAACACGTCTGCTTGCTGAACGTACTCACGGAGCTCCCGAATGCCACTTCATGGATTGATCGCTGCCGTCCATTCTCCGTTCCAAACCGATGGAGAATTGGCACTCGACGCTGTGGAAGCTCAGGGCGCCGTCATCGAACGACAGGGGCTCAGCGGTATTTTTGTCTGCGGCAGTACCGGCGAAAGTCACTCACTCAGCGTTGATGAACGTTGCCTTCTGACGCAGCGCTGGGCCGATGTTCTGAAGGGTTCTGCGCTGCAGCTGATTGTTCATGTGGGTTCGAACTGCCTTCGAGATTCGCAGAGTCTGGCAGCCCACGCGCAGAAGTCGAAGGCCGTTGCGATTTCGGCGCAGGCACCTTCTTATTTCAGGCCCAAATCGATTGCCGATCTTGTAATGTGGTGCGAAGCCATCGCAAGTTCAGCGCCGGAGATCCCGTTTTACTTTTATGACATACCGGTCATGACCGGAGTGTCCTTGTCGATGCCGGATTTCCTGGTGGAAGTTTCCAGGAAGGTTCCGAACTTCGCCGGACTCAAGTTCACGAACACCGACCTGATGAGCTTCCAGTTGTGCCAGCGAGCGTGTGAGGGACGCTTCGATATTGCATTCGGTGTAGACGAAATGCTGCTGGCTGCTTTGAGTCTGGGAGCTCGCGGGGCGGTCGGAAGCAGTTACAACTTTGCCGGCCAGATCTACCGTCGAATCATCGCAGCGTTCGAAGCCGGTCGGATGGAGGTTGCTCGTGAAGAGCAGTTTCGTTCGGTTCGGACGATCCAGATTCTGGCAGCGGCCGGGTACATGGGAGCAGCTCGGGCCGTCATGGAAATGCTGGGCGCCCCCATCGGGCCACCACGTTTGCCGAATCATCGGCTGGATGAAACTGGCAAAGCCGCGTTGAAATCAAAGCTTGAAGACGCTGGCTTCTTCGACTGGATCCGCTGATTCATCAGGCTCCAGAGGATCGCATGCTTCGTGTGTCGGCCGGAATTCATGCGCAGCATTCCCTGGCATGGAGAATCTCCCTCCTGGGTGAAACCCTGCTTCGAAGGGAAAGAAGCAGTTGCGCCGCTGAAAGGGTCGATCTCAACGAGAGCGACTGGCGCAAAGTGAAACGGGGGCTGTTTCAGTTGACTTTGGCGCCAAACCGGTCCGTGGTTGTTTCAGGGATGATCAGTGACAACCGCCGCAGTTCAGCGTCTGCTCGAACAGGGAGTCCGAAGCCATCAGGCCGGAGACCGCTCTTCCGCCGCGCGCTGTTATCTGGAAGTGTTGTCGGCGGATCCTGACAACGCCGATGCCTGGAACCTGCTGGGTGTTGCCGCGCTTCAGAACGGAGATGCTCGGACGGCCCTGCAGCATCTTCAGACGGCTCAACAGCTGGCTCCTGATAATTCCAACATCGCCGCAAACCTGAGTTCCGCCGCGATCCAGCTCAAAGATCTCTCCATCGCCGAGTCTGCAGCGCGACACGCCCTGTCGCTGGATCCGGCAAATTCACTGGCCTGGCGACATCTCAGCAGCGTTCTCAGATTTCGCGGACAGATTCCGGAATCGCTGAAAGCCGCTGAGAGATCGATGGAACTCACGCCAGGCAACGATGACTCCATTGCGCAGCTGGGAGCGATTCAGCTGGCGGCCGGACAGCTTCGTGAATCTGTGCGCACGCTGGAACGACTTTCGGGACGACGAAAAGAACGCCCGGACGTCCTGACAAACCTCGGCGCGGCAAAACGACAGCTTGGTGAATTTCCGGAAGCCCTTCAGTGGCTTGATCTCGCATGGCAGCGGTTTCCCAATCAGGTCGAAGTGCTGACAAATCGAGGCAATATCCTGCTCGCCGTACATCGTCCGGATGAAGCGCTGGAGATGTTTCGGCAGGCACTTTCGAAACAGCCAGGCTCGGCCGCCGCCCTGAATGGACTCGGTCAGGCACTGCAGACACTGGGGCATTGGCACGAGGCTCTTGATTCCTTCCGGCTGGCATGGAAGCTGGATGATCAGGATCGACAGTTCGACAGCAACTTTCTCTACTGTGCCAGCCTTGCTCCACACCTGACTCGCCAGGAGCTTTCGCGACTGCATTGCCTGTGGGGGCAACAGCTGGAACGGCGCATGACTCCGTTCGCGCATTCACGGAATCCGGAAGACATCTCGAAGCGTCTGACGATCGGATATGTCTCGCCCGACTTTCGATCTCACGCGACCATGCGGTTCTTCCTGCCCGTGTTGAAGCATCATCATCGCGACCAGTTCCGGATTGTGTGTTATTCGGAAACACAGCGAGAAGACCATATCACGACGGAAGTGATCGCACATGCCGATCAGTTCGTCCGAACAGCGTCGCTCACCGATTCGCAGCTTCAGAATCAGATCAAAGCTGATGAAGTTGACATACTTGTGGATCTCGCGGGGCACACCGCCGGCAATCGTCTTCGAGCCTTCGCCGGCCAGCCTGCGCCGATTCAGATGACATGGCTTGGGTATCCGAACACAACCGGACTCAGCCGGATGCAGTGGTTTCTGACGGATCCAATTCGCGAAACATCGCAAACAGCGGACTGGTTCTCGGAGAAACTGCTTTGCATGCCGAAGAGTGCCTGCTGCTTTCAGGCTCCGGAGAATTCGCCGGCCATCGTCGATCCGCCCCTGCTGCGAAAAGGCTATCCGACGCTTGGGAGTACTCATCGACTGGAGAAGATTTCACCGTCCTGCCTCAGAATCTGGGGACGCATCCTGGATGCGATTCCCGAGGCACGGCTGTATGTCTTTCGAGACGTCCTTGGTTCGTCCGAAGCGGTTCGAAATTCTCTGCGTCGACGACTGTCTGAGGCCGGGATTTCTCTGGATCGCGTGGACTTCGCATGGGAAATCCAGGGTTCCTACCTCCATGTTTACTCTGAGATCGATGTGCTGATGGACGTCTTTCCCTGGGCCAGCGGAACGACTGCCTGGGAATGCACATGGATGGGTGTGCCGATCCCGACGCTCAGGAGCCCGGATGTGACCGTCGCAGCAACGGCGTCACTTTACGAGGCGATGGGTTTTTCGGATCTGGTCGCCGACAGTTGCGAATCGCTCACTGGGATTGTGCGGACGCTAGTGAACAGTCCCGATCGGCTTCGACAGATGCGGCATTCCCTTCGGACTGCCATGAAGGATTCTGTTTGCGACGCGGGGACATTGACCGCGCAGCTTGAAGTTCGCTTTCGAGATCTTTGGCGATCCCACTGCACAGGGGAAACGCCATCAGGTGTCATTGAACCGGCCCGAGCGAACCTGGAGGTTTCACATGACAGCCTCTGAGAACGCTGCCAGGAAGCCTCAGTCCTTCGGCACGACGGAGATTCTAAACCGACTGGCCGATGCGGAATCGTGCCTCAGGCAGCTGACGGATGGTCCTGAAGCGGCGGGCGACGTGTCACAGAAATCCGTGCTGGACGAACTGCATCCGGACACCGCTTTCCTGAATCAAACTTATCTTCGCGAAGTTCAGGCACGCAGCCTGAAAGTCGTGCCTGAAATTCTGGATTGGCGTGGTTACCGAGTCCGCGTGTTCCTGCGTCATGACAGTCAGTTTGTTTTCGCCATCGCGTTTCGCTCATGGATCGGGATGGCGAATCATGTGATCGTCCGGAATGTTCAATTCGAAGTGGACCTTGCGGGTCGTCGACAGACGCTCGAACGTCGCGGACCGCTTCCCAACGGAACGACGGTTCATGCCTGGATCTCCGGGACACTGGATGTCGTGGACAATGACGCCGGTGAAGTGTCTGACGAGATGGAACCTGTGTTCTACAAACCGTCCGAGACATCCTGCTTCTGTCGAGCCTCCTGCGGAAGCCCGTTGCAGCAGGCTTCTGTGGTTCAGTGTGCTCCCGGTCCGCTGAAAGTCTGGGTTCCCAGGCGAAGTCGAATTGCGTCTGGAGATCAGCCATGAAGTCTTCGATGGACGATCTTCGCATCTTTGGTGGTCCACCAGTATTCGCCGCCCCCGTCCATGTGGGGCATCCCAATTTGCTGCGGAAGGACGTTCTGGAACGACGACTGAGTTCTGTGCTGACTTCCGGACAGCTGACCAATCATGGACCTCAGGTGCGACAGCTGGAAGAACGTCTGGCCGAAATCCTGGGCGTACGAAATGCCGTTGCGGTTTGTAACGCAACCACTGGTCTGCAGATTCTTGCCCGAGCATTGAACCTGCGCGGCGAGATCATCATGCCGTCATTCACGTTCATTGCGACTGCTCACGCGATGGAATGGATTGGCCTCATTCCGGTGTTCGCGGATATCGACCCGGACACTCACACGCTTTCACCTTCATCAGTTCGACAGTGTCTGACGAACCGAACGACGGCAATTCTGGGCGTTCATGTCTGGGGAAATCTCTGCGAAACGGAATCACTTCAGACCCTTGCCGACGAGTTCGGGATTCCCCTGATCTTTGACGCCTGTCATGCCTTTGGCTGTTCGAAGCAGGGGCGTTTCGCAGGGCAGTTTGGGCAGGCTGAAGTTTTCAGTTTGCACGCCACCAAGCTGGTTCATTCCCTGGAAGGCGGTGTCATCACAACCAACGATGATACACTCGCCGCTCGCTGTCGGCGGCTTCGAAATTTCGGCATCACGGGACTTACCGAAGTCAGCGACATTGGCATTAATGGCAAGATGCACGAACTATCGGCGGCTGCGGGACTGCATTCGCTGGAAGATCTGGCCGAGATCATGGCCGTCAATGCTCGGAACCGACAGCTGTGGCAAAGCGAGCTTGAAACTGTTCGGGGGCTCGAATTACAGCAGATTCCATTCGGACAATCGTCCAACCATCAGTATGTCGTTGGCCGGATTGATGCGGCTCAGTTCGGGCTGACGCGCGATCAGCTGATCACAGTGCTGCGGGCCGAAGGAATGTTTGCTCGCAGCTACTTTGTGCCTGGCTGTCATCGATCCTTTCCCTACCGTGAATCTTCCGGACGGCAAAGCGAGCTGCCTGTGACGGAGCTGATCCTGAATGATGTCTTCCAGTTGCCCACGGGACTTTCCGTCGAACCTTCAACCATCCGGAAAGCCGGCGAACTGCTGCAGTTCGTTCAGCGCAATGCACGC
>CAZIGZ010000073.1:0-30680 GCA_964538835.1 uncultured Chitinophaga sp.
CTCAGGAACATCTATCGGGAACTGTCGGATGACCTCGCAATTCCACCGGCATCGCATGGCCACCTGGGTTCATGGTGTCGCCAGGGCGTTCTGCTGCTGAATACGGTCCTGACAGTTCGTGCTCATCAGGCAAACTCCCATCGAAAGCAGGGATGGGAAGACATCACCACGAACATCCTTCAGGAAATCAATCAGCTGCCAGCGGTGGCGTTCGTTCTTTGGGGAGCACCGGCCCAGCAAGCGGCGAAGTTCCTTGCAGATCGGCATCTCGTGCTTCAAAGTCCACATCCGTCACCGTTGTCTGCGTATCGAGGCTTTTTTGGCAGTCGCCCTTTTTCGAAATGTAACGAATGGCTTCTGCAGAAGCATGGTTCCACAATCGATTGGCGACTCGACTCACCGGGACTGATCGCCCTGACGGACGATGACAGTGCTTCCACACGGACAGATTCCAGACGAAGGAGATGACAGGGGATGCTGGCGCGGCGATTGACAGCCCAGGGTATTGAGCAGTTTGATGAGTTCCTGCTCAGCCTGCGCGATGATCCTCGTCGCGACGCCCCGCTGCATCTTCTGACGGGAGCAGAATCGTCGGCGTCGATCGATGCGGAAATTGACGCGGAGCCGCGGATTTTTCACTCACGTCTGGAAGTAGCCGAACATCTGTCGAAGATGCTGCGAGTTGATTCGTCGGCACTGCGGCGAGACAAAGGATTCTGGTCATGGCTGGCTCTCGCCTGGTTTGAATCTCTTTGCCCCGTCATTGAAGGTCGCTGGCAGCCCGGTGAACGTTATCGGTGGATCGCAGAACTGGAGGATCCTCGAAAGTCGTGCCGGCATTTGCTCGCCGGTCCGTATCAGATCTACCGAGCGCATCGTGACGATCCGGCAAGAGCCTTGTCGCTGCTCTCCGGCCCTGCCTGGAAGACTGGTCCGCTCGTCTCACTTCTGGCGTCTCGTCCGTCGCTCGTGACCTGCCGCGCTGTTGTCGGCGTGGCGACTCGTCTTTACTACGACCATCAGCACGGCCGAAATCGCCCGGGCCTTGGTGGGCGAGGACCTGGAAGTCCTCGACGTTTTGTCGATCTGCTCAGTCAGCTGGACCTGACGTGGGATCTTCATTCTCTGACGACTGAGGAACTGCTCGAATTGCTGCCATCGGAATTTGATGACTTTCATCGATCGACCGATTCGCGTCAGCCCGGTCTGTTTGATTAGAGTCTTGAACTGAGTTTCGTACGAGGTGCGAGGCTCCCGCGGGTCAGCCACTGCCCGTTGTATCAGCTTTTGTTGGGAGTTGAAGATGCAAAGAGTGACTGCAGGATTACTGGCCTTGCTTGTGTGTGTGCTGGCGACCACTTCCGTCGGTGCCGCTCATGCTTCTGTTCAGCCCACTCAGCCAAACATCGTGTTCTTTCTGATTGACGATCTGGGCTATGCAGATCCTGGATTCAATGGCGGTAAGGTGATCAAAACACCTCGTATCGACCAGCTCGCCGAATCCGGTGCCATCCTGACATCACACTACGTTCAACCGGTCTGCTCGCCGACTCGAGCCGCCCTGATGACCGGACGCTACGCGACTCGAACGGGCGTTTACACCATCGTCCGACCTGCAGCAAAATGGGGTCTGCCGCTTCAGGAGCGAACTCTCGCTCAGGCTCTTCAACAAGCAGGATACGAAACGGCTATTTCAGGAAAATGGCACCTGGGTGAATTCGAACCAGCGTATCGTCCGACGGCACGAGGTTTTGAACATCAGTACGGCCACTACTTCGGCGCGATTGATTACTTCACTCATTTGCGAGATGGAGTTCACGACTGGCACCGCGATGACAAGGAGGTTCGTGAAGAAGGATACAGCACTGAGCTGATCGCCGATGAAGCGTGTCGGCTGATTGAATCTCGCAAGACCGCATCGACAAAGCGACCACTGTTTCTTTATGTGCCGTTCAATGGTGTCCATTCGCCCTTTCAGGTTCCCGAGAAGTACACCGAACCCTACGCAGAACTGACCGGCAATCGCCGCAAAGTGGCCGGAATGCTGGCCGCCGTTGACGAAGCCGTCGGACGAATCGTTGATTCATTGAAGGCCAGTGGCGAGCTGGAGAATACACTGATCGTATTCTCTGCAGACAATGGTGGCCCGAATCCCGGACCAGTTTCGGACAATGGCCCGCTGCGAGCTGCCAAAGGCACGCTCTATGAAGGCGGAATCCGAGGCTGTGCGTTCGCGGCGTGGCCCGGACATATTCCTGCCGGACAGAAGATTGATGCTCCCGTTCACGTGGTCGACTGGTATCCGACGCTGCTCAAGCTGGCTGGTGGATCTGCAGAACAACCGTTGCCGGTTGACGGGCTGGATCTGTGGCCAACGCTGACTCAGAAAGCACCATCTCCTCATGAGGCCATTCTGATGGTGCAGTCGCCTCAACGAGCCGCCGTGCGAGTCGGTGACTACAAGCTGCTTCGTCTGAATGCTGCTCGTCTCGCAGCGGCAAAGAGAAAGAAACAGGCGAACAAGACCGAGGAACCCGTTCTGGCGCTGTACAACCTGCGTGAGGATATTGGTGAGACGAACAATCTGGCTGCTCAGGAGCCGGATCGTGTTCGGGCGATGGAAGCGACGCTGGACCAGTTCCTGAAGGACGCGGTTCCACCGGGAAATGGCAACACGGATGCCGTCGACGATCAGGCGTCCGTCGATCCGCTTCCAGCGTTCCCCGCAGATGTGACGAACGTCATGCCCACCTCGCTGCGAGCTGGCTCCGGCAGTGTTGAAGCAGTCGCAGCCACCGATGCCACAGAAACACAAATCCTGGAGTCTGTTGAACAGCGACGAGATGCCAGCTGGAAAATGGCCCGCACGATCTGGGAAGCCGCGGAGCCGGGATACCAGGAACATCGCTCTTCGAAACTGCTGGCCGATGCGGCAGAGGCGGCCGGCCTTCGAGTGACTCGCGGTGTTGCGGACATTCCGACGGCGTTTACTGCGGAGTTTGGTTCGGGCAAGCCCGTCATCGGGATTCTCGGCGAATTTGACGCGCTGCCGGGGCTTTCGCAGCAAGACGTTCCCGAGCAGCTCCCTCGCGACGATCAAAACTCGTACGGCCATGGCTGCGGTCATCATCTGTTTGGTGTCGCGTCATTGTCCGCAAGCATCGCGATTGCCGAACAGATTCGGTCGGGAAACCTGAAAGGCACCGTTCGGTTTTACGGATGTCCCGCGGAAGAAGGTGGCAGTGCGAAAGTGTTCATGGTCCAGGCCGGACTGTTCAAAGACTGCGACGCCGTACTGCACTGGCATCCGGCGAGTCGCAACTCCGCGGGCGATCGTTCAAGTCTTGCTCGAATCGCGGTGAAGTTTCAATTCTCCGGAAAGACGGCTCATGCCGCTGGCTCTCCGCATCAGGGCCGTTCTTCGCTGGATGCCGTGGAACTGACGGCTCACGCGTCGGAACTCCTGCGCGAACACACGCCCGAGCAGACTCGTATTCACCACGTGATCACCAGCGGTGGCGAAGCTCCGAACGTCGTTCCTGCGTTTGCTGAGATGTACTATTACATCCGGCACCCCGAAGCGAAGTACCTGAAGCCGCTGTATCAGCGTCTGGAACTTTGTGCCAAAGCAGGAGCACTCGCGACGGAAACCGAACTGACGATCAAGTACGAAGGTGGTATTCGCGAGATCATGCCGAACCGCACGCTTTCCGGGGTGGTTCGAAAGCGTCTTCAGCAGCTGAATGATCTTCAATACAACGATGAAGAGCGACAGTTTGCCGCTCGCCTTCAGCAGTACATTCCGGAACCGGAGTCACTGGAAACGCTCTCTCAGGTCGAAAACGTGGATGGCACTGTCGGCAAGGGTTCGACAGACGTCGGAGATATCTCCTGGGTCGTTCCGACGACCGGATTCTCAACGGCCTGCTGGGTTCCCGGAACACCGGGACATTCATGGCAGGCTGTCGCTGCAGGCGGAACGACGATTGGCGAAAAGGGTATGCACCTGGCAGCAAGAACTCTCGCCCTGAGTGCACTGGATCTGTTTCGGCAGCCGGATGTTCTCCGCGATGCTACAGCGGAACTCAATGAGCGAATTGGCGGCAACCCTTATGAGTCTCTGATGCAGCCTGGGCAGAAGCCACCGCTCGATTACCGAAATGCTCCGGTGCGGAAGTAGATGCAACTGCCGCCCGCGAGCCTCCTGACCACAGCGGCACCGGACAGGTCGTGCCATTCCGCTCACGGACGACATCCATGCCTTGGGATTCCTGATTGATTATGGCTTGCTCGATGGTTCATCACGATCCGGAACAGACAACGGTACGACATGATCTGCCGGTTTCGTGATGATGGACCAGCGGCCTTCTGTAATCGATGCGAATGCCAGAGCATCCACCGGGCACGCGTCAATACATCCTCCACATCCGATACAGGCTGTTTCCAGACCAAAGGCCACCTCGATCGGCTTCTTGTCGCGATGAGCATAGCTGGCGACATCGATTCCCATCGGGCACGCCTGCGTGCACAGGTTGAGTCCTCGGCATTTGTCGTTCGGAACCACCGCGAATCGGCTTCGAGTGAAAAAGCCAATCAGCTGCATTCCCTTGGCCATCGGGCAACCGTAGCGACACCAGATGCGAGTCCCCAGGATGGGATAGGCTCCCAGTCCGACAATGGATCCGAACATAAAGTCGACCAGAAAATCCTGTGCCGCCTGCAGGCTATACACCAGGCCCGGCGCCGTCAGGATCTTCATTCCATCCAGAAACAACATGACTCCGAAGAACATCGCAAAGCCCAGCACCCACGCCTGCAGTACTTCCAGACGCTTTGCTGTTTCGCCGCGCGGTGTATGCAGGCGAACCCAGCGGCTTCCCCAGGGAAGCACGCCCACAGCTTCCGCCAGATTGCCGCACGAGCAGAACCAGCTGCAATAGCGTTTGCCAAAGAACCAGACAGCCACCGGAATCACAAGAAACATGTAGATCGCCAGCCCCGCACTCTGGAATGCGGGATAGACATACACATGAGCCGCCTTCGTCCCGAGTCTTGACGGATCATTGAAGAACCCGCCTTCCTGTCGCAGGGCCGGAAGCACAAAGGGAATCAGATAGAACGCGATCGACTGGGACAGCAAAATGGACAGGAACTTCGCTCGCTGGTAGCCCGAGAGCTTTCCCTTCTTCTGACTTCGCTGATATCGATTTCGATTATCAATCAGCACCCAAAGGCATGTGCCGGAAACGATCGCCGTGTAGATCGTGGCGTACCAGAATCCCGGGCTCTTGCCGAACAGATGAAAGCAACGCAGATCCGTTCCGTCAGCAAGGAACCAATACGGATACTTGTAGATCGCGTAAAACCCGACCATGACGGGATAGAACACGGCCAGGAAAATCCACTCCGCGGCCGAACGTCGAGTCTTATCGCTTTGTGGCATGCTGGATCCCTGAGTTCCATCGGCTTAACGACGATTTGAAACAGATCGCAGGAATTGAAGCGTTCTTTGAAAGTCATCGGGCAACGGAGCTTCAAACTGCATTTCCGCCCCGGTCCCCGGATGTCGAATCGTCAGTCGAAACGCGTGCAGTGCCTGGCGAGAAATCAACACATCATCCGGCGCTGTGACCGGAAGACGCTGCTCCGGAACAATGTCGGACTTCCGCAGCTCTCCAACTCCCGTGTATAGCTTATCCGCCACGATCGGAGTCGCAATATGCTGCATGTGAACTCGCAGTTGATGCGTTCTGCCGGTCCGAGGATGCAGGTCCATCAGCGCGTATCGCCCGAAAGACTCGGCAGTCTTGTAGAACGTCACCGCTTCACGAGCATTGCCGCCTTCCGGGCACACCATCATCTTCTCGCGGACTCGAGGGTGAGTACACATGAAGGTGCGAATGTAGTCCGAATTCAGTTCCGGAACACCGCGTACGATCGCTCGATATTCCTTGCGAACTTCTCGGCGTTCAAACTGCGACGCGATCTTCTGGTGAACCTGATTGTCCTTAGCAATCAGAATGACGCCCGTGGTATCTCGATCAAGACGATGCACAATTCCTGGACGATGGCGGCCAGCAACATCCGACAGAACGTTGAAATGAAATTGAAGCGCGGCCGCCAGTGTGCCCTTCGAGCTTCCTCGGCCCGGATGCACAACCATGTTCGCCGCTTTGTTCACAACCACGATCGCATCATCTTCGTAAAGAATGTCGATCGGGACATCTTCCGGCTCGATCCCCGGGCGTTCGCAATCCGTGAGGTGCACCTGCAGGCGATCATTGACTCGCAGCCGCCGGGAAGCCCGTGGAGCCAAACCGTTCAGCAGCACTCCGCCCGCTTCAATAATGCGCTGCAGCTGGGAACGACTGTGATTCGGGAAGAGTCGGCTGAGGTAATGATCCAGCCGCCAGCCATGCGCGCGGGCTTCCACGGTGACATCGACAGACTCCGAAACGCCAGATGCTTCGGCGTTAACCGAAGCATCTTCCTCGTCGTCAGAAATCTCCTGAAGCGGCTCCTCGGTCATTCACCGGACTTTTCAGGAGTCGCAGGAGCAGCTGGAGCTGGAGTGCCTTCAGTTTTCGGAGCTTCTGCTGCAGGAGCTTCTCCAGTTGGAGCGGGAGCGGCTGGTGCCGCCGGAGCAGCGCCTTCCGGAGTCGGGGCTGCTGGCGTGGCAGCTCCTTCAGCTGGCGTGGCCGAATCGGCTGCAGGAGCTGCACCTTCTTTGGCCGGCTCAGCAGGAGCAGCGGGAGCGGAGCCTTCGACTGGAGCCGATCCTTCCGCCGGCGCCGCACCTTCTGGCTTGGAACCGTCAGTCTTTGGAGCATCGGTCCCTGGTGTCACTGGTGTTGTGAAGTCTGGAATGGAGAGGCTTGGAATCTCTGGAACCTTGCCTGGTCCATCCTGAGGCAACAGAAGGTCATCGCCTGGTTTTGGATCCTGCTGCTGGAACCACGCATAAAACGACTTTGTGGCTTCGTCGTTCAGCTTGGCTTTGCGATCTTCCGCCAGCTTGTTGAACATCTTCGAATCTGGAAATTCCTTCAGGATGCGGTCCCAGGCATTCACTGCGGCTTTGACGGTTTCGTCATTGCCATTGCAGCGAGCTTCCGTCACGCGGGCCAGTCCGGCCAGCACGCGCAAGCGAGTTTCGTCGTTCAGGTCTTTGCGTTCTTCAAGACGGCGGAATACCTTTTCTGCCGCGTCCAGTTCTTCGATGCCCACTTTGCGATTGGAATACAGGTTGCCCATCGCTGAGCTCAGCTGCATCTCCGCTTCCTTGAGGCGTGCTGTGATTCCGATGGGTGAATCGGGCGTCATGTCGGCCAGGTCACGGAAGTTCTCCGGTGACTTTGCCAGAAGCAACGCTTCGGATTCCGCGGCGGTTGCAGGAGGCTGTCGGCCTACGTAGACGACCACGGCGGCGACCGCCAGAAGTGCTGCGAGCCCGTAAATGACAGTCGTGCCGTAACGCTCCAGCCATGGTTTGGATTCCTTCAGAATCTTCGCCAGCTGGACTTCATCTTCTTGGTGAACAAAATGACGGTCCGACATCGTCGGGAGCTTTCCACAGAAACAGAGACATTACCAAACGCCCGAACATCCTTCACTTCGGGCCGAATCAAGCCGGGGAGTATAGAAATCCAGGAGAAACATGGTCAAGCTGTGCTCCCCAAGGTTCCCTCGAACAAGGCCTGAAAAAACACGGAAATCCTCGGTCTCCGGACAGAATGCAGACTGACCCAGGGCTTCATTCCTGGCAATCCATGCCCCAACCCGGACACCGCCTCCCGAGCCACGACGGAAAATGACTCCTATGAAGGTATTTCGAGTCCATCAGAAGCTCATTTCGAACCCGCTGAACGACATTCCTGCGGCTGTTCACGCCCAGCTTGATGCTCATCTCCCCAAAGTTCCCGCAGGCGATGTGGCGATCACTGTCGGAAGTCGAGGCATCAGCAATCTTCCGGCCATCATCCGAGCCTGTGGCGACTGGCTGAAAACACGTGGCGCCAGGCCGTTCATTGTGCCGGCCATGGGGTCTCACAACGGCGCGACGGCGGAAGGCCAGCGATCGATGGTCGAATCGCTGGGCATCACGGAAGAAACGATGCAAATGCCCATTCGAAGCAGTATGGAGGTGGTGGAAATCGGCCGTGTCCGAACCGGCCCGGTCTTTATGGATCGCTTCTGCTTTGAAGCCGCCGGGGTCCTTGTTGTCAATCGCATCAAACTGCACACCTGCTTCTCCGGGCCAATACAAAGCGGCTTGACGAAGATGATGGTCGTGGGAATGGGCAAGATCCGTTCTGCTCAGACCTTTCATTCCGCTCGCGCTGCAGCGATGAAGACGATGCTGCTTGAGATGGGGCAGTTCGTACTGGATTCCGGCAAGATCCTGGGAGGACTCGGGATCCTGGAAGACGGTTTCGATCAGACTGCGGAACTTCATGCCCTGGCTCCGAGCGAGATTCTCCGACGGGAAGCGGAGTTGCTGGAACACCATCGTTCGTACTTTCCTCGCCTGCCGGTCCATGATCTGAACGTGCTGATTGTTCGCTCAATCGGAAAGACGTACAGCGGAACCGGCATGGATACCAACGTGATTGGCCGTCGGGGAATTCGTGACTTCGAAGACTTGACGACTCCGCGTGTGCGAGTCATCGCGGCTCTGGAACTGTCCGCGTCGTCTCAGGGCAATGCTCTGGGAGTCGGCAATGCCGACTTCATCACGCAGCGACTGCGCTCCGCCATCGATGAACATAAAACGCTCGTGAATACTCTGACCACCGGCGACATGGACCGAGCAAAAATCCCGGCGACTCTGAAGGATGATGAAACTGCTGTGCAGATCATCGAGGAACGATATGGCTCCGAACGCTGGATGTTCATTCCTAACACCCTGCATCTGGATACTCTGTACGTTTCTGAGGACCTGCGAACAGAACTGGAATCACATCCTCTGTGTACGGTCGACGCGGAACCTGTTGAAGTGAGTTTTGTCGAAGGCCGCCTTGCACTGACGTTTTGATTCTGCGGTGGTAACCCGTTGAGTCGATTCGGACAGTGCCAGAAAGTAGACTGCAGCCCCACCTGAGCACAAAGGCTAACGATGCAACAAGGTTATTCACCCTACGACGGTTTCTTGCTGGAAATGAGTGGTCATGATGTCACTGAGTTTTAGAAAGTGTTTCGCCCTGATTGTCCTTTCAGGATCTGTCGCTTTCCAACCCTTGCTGGGCGAAGACTTCAAACTGCTGTCCTGGAATGTCGAGAGTAACCGGCCAGGGCAGGATCCAGTAAGCGATCCGGCAACGATCGCCACAGAACTGAAGCAGCTGGCCAGCGACCCGGCGACGAAGTTCAATATTCTGGTTCTGAGTGAATGTGCGCCGACAGATATGGAAACGTTCCGTGCGAGCGCTGCCGAGGGACTGGGGAAGCCCGTCGACTACGTTTCGTCGGCAAGCGGTGGATTTGCGGACACCGACAGTCTGATGCTGCTGGTCGACACGACTCAGTTTGAGATTGTGGACGCGATGGAGCTGCATCGCTTTGGCGGGATCAAAGGAAATTTTAATAACCCGCCCGATGCGTCAGAGCCAGGAGCGCTGCGTGCTCGTTCGCCACTGGCCGTCCGACTACTGAGCAAGGCCCGTAATCAGACGTTTTGGGTGATCGCGAATCACCTGGCTCGCGGTGAAGCCGATCTCCGCACGGAGCAGGCTCGCATGCTTCGCAAATGGGCCGAAACCAGTCAGGAACCGGTCATCACGGCCGGTGACTTCAATTTTGACTTCGAATTCAAGACTCAGAAAGGCAATGCGGGTTTCGACGCCATGATGGAAGGCGGAACCTGGCAATGGCTCAAGCCGGATCCACTCATTGACTCGAACTGGTCCGACGATCGGCGAGTCACCGACAAGCGAGTCGACCGCTATCCGGATTCGATCCTGGACTTTGTCTTCGTCGCCAACGATGCGAAGTCATGGAAGGGCGTGTCAAAAGTCGTCGTCCGGCCAAATGACTTTCCGGATAGCGAAAAGACCAGCGATCACCGCCCGCTGATCACGTCCTTTTCTGTGGCGAAGTAAAGCGACCTGCATCAAAAGCTATCGCGTTTCTTCCCCCGCGGCACGTCTTGGCCACCATGGGAAGAACGCGCTGGTTCGCCGCACATAGTCGGCGTAGCCAGGACGTCGCTCCTGAATGTCGCGTTCCAGCAGCGTGACTCATGAGACTTTCAGAAGGAAGAGCGACATCACGGCCGGCGACACTGCGGTCCAAAGAGGTGCACCGGAAGAAGCACTGACCAGCCAAAGGCCCCACCACACAGCAAAGTCACCAAAATAGTTCGGATGTCGTGTCAGTCGCCACAGTCCCGTGGCGAGCACCTTGCCGCTGTTCGCAGGATCGCGGCGGAATGCTGCCAGCTGATAGTCGCCCACCGCTTCAAAGAATACGCCGATCGCCCACGCCAATACTCCCGCAACCAGCATCCCCATCGATGGCGGAACATCGATGCTCAACGCATGGGTCACGGGCAAAGCGACCAGCCACATGATGACGCCCTGCAACAGGAACACAATGGCCAGACTCTTGATCCAGAAGTGAGGCTCGTACCTGGCTCGTATTGCTGCGTATCGTCGATCTTCATGAGCTTCACCAGCGATGCGGATTCCCAGATGAACGGCAAGTCGTGTCGCCCACAGGATCACCACCCCCAGAAGCAGATAATCCTCAGTCGAAAGATTATCTGCACGCAGGAGCCATGCTGTCACACCGATCACAACAAACCCTGGCCCCCAGAATGCATCGATGACGCTGATGCGCCGCGCTATGAGGCTCACGATCCATGCGAATGTGACGTAAACGCAGGCAGCAACAAAGGTCCAGAGTAACGTAGTAGCCATAGCGGGAAACTCATTGAAACCGATCACGAGTCTCCCTGGCTCACACGTCGCCATGTTTCAGGCAGCGCACAGCATCACCGGGCGCTACCCGCGAACCACGAGGCTCACAGATTGCATGGCCCAATTTTCCTAGGCCAGTCGTTTTTCGGCGACCGTCCCATTGGGAGACGTTTTGACATCGTAGCCGCGTTTCTGAATCTGTCCGCGAAGATTATCGGCGGCTGCGAAATCCTTGCGTTTTCTGGCGTCGTCGAGTTCCCTGCAAAGCGCCTGAATCTCGGCCGCTTCTCCCGAACCGGCACCAGAGTCTTCTGACGCCGGATGCAGCGGAGACACCGCCAGAACTTCATTAATTCGATTCAGTGCGCCAAGTGCTTTTGCCGGATCTGACGGAGTCGACGCGGCCCACGGCAGAATCGCCCCAAGCGCACCAGCCACGTTCAGATCATCCGCAAGGGCTGACGCAAACTCGTTCAAAATCGGGTAACTCAAATCCACAGCTTCTGCCTTGCCGCCAGTCGCTGCTTCCAGTTTGGCTCGGAATTCTGACAGTCGCTTCACTGCACCAGCCGAATCGACGAGTCCCTTCTGAGTGAAGTTCATGTTGCCTCGGTAGTGCGACTTGATGAGTTCCAGTCGCAGGACAGACGGATGAACCTGAATGCCGGTCGGCTGGCCTTTGTCATCCTTCACGCGACCCTGCAGAACATCGCGTACCGTGTAGAAGTTGCCCTTGCTCTTCGACATCTTCTCGCCTTCGACCAGCAGGAAGCGAGCATGCATCCAGAACCGAGCAAACGTGTCCTTTCCGGTCGCGCCGCAAGTCTGAGCAATCTCGCACTCATGGTGTGGGAAGATCAGGTCTTCGCCGCCCGTATGGATGTCAATGACATCTCGGCCGAGACGTTTGCGGGCCATGCAGGAACATTCAATGTGCCAGCCCGGATACCCCGCGCCCCACGGAGAATCCCATTTCATGATGTGGGAAGAATCTGGCTTCCAGAGCATAAAGTCTGCCGGATGCCGCTTGTTCGCCTGGTTTTCATCACTGATGCGGCCACCAGCTCCGGTCATCAGACGATCCAGAGTATTCCCGCTGAGCTTTCCGTAGGCCGGAAAACTCTCCACGCTGTAATACACGACTTTGTCAGGGCCGACATACGCATGGCCGTTCTGGATCAGCTGGCCAATCATCTCCAGCATTGAATCAATGTTGGCTGTCGCATGAAGGATGTTCTCCGGATACTCGAACGCAACCTTGACTCCCAGGGTTCGAGCATCTGCAAGAAAGGCGTCGGTGTAATACTTTGCAATCTGGTAAGGATCATCCGGATTCTGCACCGCGCCTTCCGGTACCTTGCCGGACTTTTTGTCTTCTTTCATTCGGCGAGCCGCCGCTTCCATCTTATCCTCGCCTGCTCCGTCGGCGTTCGCGTCGTCGGTCATGTGCCCGACATCTGTGATGTTCATCACGTGATGGACTTTGTGCCCGAACAGCTCAAGCGTTCGCCGAATGACGTCGGCAAAAAGGAACGAGCGAAAGTTTCCAATGTGAGCAAAGTCGTAGACCGTTGGACCGCAGCTATACATCCGGACGCAGTCAGAATCGACTGGTTGAAAGACTTCCGTGGAATTCGTCAGAGTGTTGTAAAACCGCAGTTCCATCTTTGTATCCGGGCAGTTTCAAAAGAGGATTCGGATGCCATGAGAGCTGCAGAGTGACACCGGCCCATCCTCTCCGGTTCCTGCAGTTTCGCGCGAGAATAGTAAAACAGCTCGCTTTCTGGCAGTCCGATTTTTGGGGTGACCACACTTTTCAGGCCGTCAGAATGCTACTCTTTTCCGACTTCAGCAGAATCAGCAATTTTGTCGACGGAAATCCTGCCACCGGAAACGAAAAACAGGCCCGGATCACAAAGATCCGGGCCTGTTGATGTTGATCAATTCCCTGGAGCATCGCTGCTGCCCCTGGACACGGGACTGCCTGGGTCAGACTACGAGCAACTCCGGCAGAGTATTACTTGGGTGCTTCTTCAGCTGGCTTAGCGTCCGCTGCTGGTGCAGCATCAGCTGGCTTGGCCGCGTCAGCTGGAGCAGCGTCGGCTGGCTTGGCCTCTTCAGCCGGCTTAGCGTCGGCTGGCTTGGCTTCATCAGCTGGTTTTGCTTCGTCAGCCGGCTTCGCTTCTTCCTTCTTGTCTTCTGCTGGCTTGGCAGGCTCGGTTGGAGCGCCGCCACCAACACCTGAACCAGCAGATCCGCCACCAGCACCGCCGGTAGTTTCCCCTTCCTGGCAGCCCAGCGTCAGCGTGACGCAGGACAGCAGGACGAGCATTGCGAGTGATCGAACAAACTTCATCGTACCCAGCCTTTCAAAATCCCAGTCATTCGAAAGCCACGTCCGCCGACCCCCCGGTCAGCGGCTTGTGACGCGGTTAACCGTACGAAAACGTCTCTGAAAATCAACAGGGCGTTCCGCGAAAAATCCGAACTTCCCATTTTGAAAGAGAGAGGCCAAAAACAGACCCATTCCTTGGTTGCGAACGAACCTGCATTTTGAGAACCTTTGCAGTTTGCACCGATTTTTCAGGGTTTCGAGTTTCGACAGAGCGAAGGGACAGCATGGCGGGCAGCATTACCGCTCAGGAATTTTCGCCACTCAGCCGTCAGGGCGGCTTTGATCTGATTGATGTGCGATCGCCTTCCGAGTTTTACGAAGTTCACGCCGTCGGAGCGCTCCTTGCGCCGCTTGATTCGCTCGATCCCAAAGCCATCATGGAATCACGAGGCGAGCGCGCTTCTGAGCCCTTGTATGTGATCTGCAAAAGCGGCGGGCGTTCGGCCCAGGCATGCCGAATGTTTGAGCAAGCGGGGTACTCCAACGTGATCAACTTTGAAGGTGGCACGATGGCCTGGATCGGCGCGGGGCTGCCGGTCAATCGAGGAACGCGTCGACCGATCTCCATCGAACGCCAGATCCGAATGCTGGCTGGAATCACCACCGCGGCCGGAACCGTTGCCGCCTACTTTAGCCCCTGGTTTCTGATCGTGCCGCTCGTCATCGGACTTGGAATGGCGTACGCCGGCTATTCGAATTCCTGCGCCATGGGACGACTGCTGGCTCGCATGCCATGGAATCGACAGTCGTTCAGCGGCGGCTGCGGCGGATGTTCGACTGGTTCCTGCAGCTCCGCGCCGGTCTCGTAAAGCGAACAGGCTCCTCTGCGATTCTTTTCACCATCGACCTCTCAGGCATTCCTTTCCTAATCGAAGCTATGAGCGAATTTCAGACACTGGCGAAAGTTGGCGACATTCCTGAAGGCCAGGGCCGATCGTTTGCCTGTAACGGCACGATGATCGGCGTTTTCCTTTCCGGTGGCCAGTACTTCGCCATCAACGATTTCTGTCCGCACATGGGAGCATCCCTGGCGGATGGCTACGTGGAAGACAGCGCTGTCAGCTGCCCGTGGCACGCATGGCGATTCAGTCTGAAGGACGGAACATGGCTGGACAATTCGAAGAGCGGTATTCGATCCGCCTGTTATGAAGTTCGTGTCTTCAACGAGGAAATTCAGGTGAAAGTCCCGCCCGCTCCGACACCAGCGAGTTCCCAGCCGACGTGTTAACCGTTCTGCAGCCCGCAAGCCTCCTCGCTTTTCGAATGTCCTGATTCATGCCTGCACTCCTCGAAGTTAATCAACTGGTCAAGACGTACGGGACTCTGAAGGCCGTCAACGGGCTCAGCTTTCACGTCAACCCCGGTGAGGCGTTCGGCTTACTGGGACCAAACGGCGCCGGCAAGTCTACAACCATGATGATGATCTGTGGACTCGTCGAACCAGACAGCGGTGAAGTGAAACTGGAAGGACAGGTGCTTGACCGTCGAGTACCGCTCAGCCGGTCTCGCATGGGGGTGGTGCCGCAGGATCTGGCCATCTATCCGGATCTGACGGCCAGGGAGAACCTTCGCTTCTTTGGCGGACTGTACCATCTGAGCGGCAGCGATCTTTATCGACGAGTCGAAGAAGCTCTGGACCGCGTTGGACTGCTCGGCCGAGCGGATGATTTTGCTGAAACCTTTTCGGGCGGGATGAAGCGACGCCTGAACTTTGCCGCGGCTGTCATGCATCAGCCCGTTCTGTTGATTCTGGACGAACCCACAGTCGGCGTGGACCCGCAAAGCCGCGCTCATCTCATCGAGTGCATTCGTTCGCTCCAGCAAGGCGGCACTGCCATCATCTATGCCAGCCACTATATGGAAGAAGTACAAACCATCTGCTCACGAGCCGCCATCGTCGACCATGGGCAATTGCTGGCCTGCGACGAAATCCCGGAACTGCTCAAACAGATTCCTCTGGAAGTGGAAGTCCGCACGGGTGGCTCTCCTCTTCCAAAATCTGTTTCGCTGAACAAGTCCATTCAAACCGATCGCAGCGAGGATGAAACGATCTACCGCATCAGCAGTGAGAACGTCGCAACAGAGTCGGCACTGAATCGAGAACTCACAAGCCTTCTGTCTGCCCTTGCCGAACATTCTCTGAGTGTTCGATCGATTCGCACCCACGAACCGAATCTGGAAAGACTCTTTCTGAAGCTGACCGGCCACCGACTCCGTGATTAAGCCGGTTGTCTGAAGTTTGGACTGCGGCAGCCCGCTGCTGAATGCTGATGACCCGCGTCTGGACTAATCCCTCGCCCCGGTTCCATTCTTCGAGTTACCTCGAATCAGCGTCAAAAACGGGTACAGGAACTGACTGAACCAGCCGCTGGGGACATCGCGGGGCCCGCAAAGTCCGTAACGGTGAGGCCAGCGGCCGGGCATATAGTACGTGCCGAACAGCCAGTCCCAGATCGGTGAATGAACGGCAAAGTTCTTGTCGACCGCCTGCTTCTCTGCGGCGTGATGCCAGTGATGAAAGCAGGGTGTTGCAACCCACCTCTGGAGGAACGGAAACTGCCATCGAACATTGGCATGGATAAAGGTGGCCTGGATCACAACAACGACCACGTAAACCGCGATGGCCTTCTCCGAAAACCCAAGAAGGAACAGAGGGATGTAGGTCAGACTGCGAGTCACCACCGCGTCCGCAAAATGCAGTCGTGAGCCGGCCAGCCAATCCATCACTTCCGTGGAATGGTGGACGGCATGAAACCGCCAGAGAAACGGAATCTGATGGAATGCTCGGTGAACCCAATACTGCGTCAGATCCGCGGTCAGGATGCAAAGAACGGCCTGCAGAACGACAGGAAGTCCGGACAGGAATGAAACTACAGCCTCAATCCTGGCCCAGTCAAATAGCAGCATCGCAGGCTTCATCGTCAACAGCCCCACAATCTGAACGAGCAGCGAGTTCAGAAAGAAATACGTCAGGTCAGTTGTCCATTCGTACCGAAACGTCGGCTGTTCGGGGTGCAGGGCAAAGAGCCGCTCGAGAGGAATGTACACGGCGGAATACAACATCAGGTCAAGCACGACCCAGTCCAGCCCGAGCCAGGTGTTCTGAATGTCGCCGCCAATCTGAACCGCAGAGCCTCCAAGAAGAGCTGCCGCCAGAGTACTGCCGATTCCCACCAGTCCCAGCACCTTGTTGTTGCGGAGGCAGATGCTGAGTGTCGACATGAAGAACGAAGTGACCATCGCCACATGCAGGATGACTCGAATCAAATCCACGGGGTAGTGGCGACGTATGTCCGCCACCGTCAAACCGGGAAAATGAAAGCAAACGACGGTCCCCAGCGCGGCGACGCCAAGCACGGCAGAGATCAGGCCGCTGATCCATCCATGACCGAAGGATGTTGGCTCCGGGGTCTGGAAAGCAAGCTTTGGCCACGCGGCCGATTGTGGTGCATTAGACTCCGCAACGCCTGGCGTGTTCGCCGCGCCGTCCGTGGTTAAATCTTGTCCGTTGTCGTTGTCGCCGACGTTCGCGGTGGAATTCATGAGGCACGCTTTTCAGAAAACACAGCTTCCGCAAACTGCTGCTCATCATGCCGAGGCTCCATTCCGGTCAGCCGTGTCACCAAAGCTTCCAGCCTGGAAAAGAATCGAATGGCCTGAAGTGGACGGTTGCACCAGCCTGTGGCGATGCAGTAATTCTGGACATACGGCGGATGATGATGTTTCTCGTGAGCATCATGACTCAGGATCAATCCGAAACGCTGAAGCCACCGAACTGGCAAAGGTGCTCGCCGCATATGAGCCCATTGATGAATCTGGTTTGTCATGAGACCCACAGCGGAGAACGCTGACACAAACATCGCCGTCGCGACCGTGTTCTCTGAATCAAGCGGAATCCAGAAGGCTGCGATCAGGACCGGGATGGCAAGAAACGCCACATCACCATTCGTGTCGATGAACTGCCGACGCAGGAAATCAGCTGGATTGATGTGATGGACTCGAAACGGATGCAGCAGCCGCTTCCCGAGAATCGGCATGGATTCACTTCCCCAGGTATCCGCGCTCCAGTGAATCATGCCTGACAGAAAGTCGGCCAGCAGCATTCCGGCGGGAACGCACAGCAGACACTTCCAGGTCAGCACCTGGGCATTCCACAGAATTCGCCCCACAAGCGCCGCCAGTAACAGAAACGCGGTGACGCATGATGCGGCGTAAAACAGCCGTGTTGCGAGGGGAATCGTCAGGTGCACCGGAAGCTCCGTCGGAACGGTCTCCGGGCATAAAGTTGAGTTTTGTGAATGAGCCATCGCTCGGTCCTCGTGAACGATCATTGATGCAGAATGGTACCTTCTAATCTGGCGATCTGCATGCGTACCGTAAGGCCTCGTTCTGTTCGGCCTTCCGAGCGACCGCTGGTGGATTCTGGCGAATCGTCACTGAAAACCGAGCAATTTCCTGCTCCGGTCGGCAGAGAAATTCGGTGGATTCCGCGTCCGATGGAAATTCCCCCTCTTGGCGCGTGGCGTTGGGGGTCGCAGAATGTACAGAGCACTCTCGGGACAATGTTGAAACTGGCGTCCTGATGGTGATATCCCTTGGTTTCGGCGACGACCGCCTGGACAAAATCCAATGAACAAGAAGCTGATGATTCTGGGGATGTTGTTGGGGTTTGCCGCGTTTGCGGGGACCGCGAAGCTCGCGATGGCTCAGGGAAGTCGTCCGTTGCCACCGGGTGCTTCCAGCAGTCCGTTTACGCATCGACATCCGGGCGGTTCCGGTGGCGGAGCCGTTTATCGTTCCAGCGGTGCACCAGTGATGGGGCCACCGGGACTGGTGCAGCAACTCGGCGGCGGATCGGTTTCTTCGGCGACCTACTATTCCGGAAACACAGGATTCGGCACGATCGGAGTGGCTCGGTATCGCAACTCCGGAGCCTACCATTTTTCCAATGGCGTGTTTGTGCCTTCCATCATGCCCTATTGCGGACTCAACAATTTCGCATCGATCTACGGGTATGGGTACAGCAACTATGGTTTTCTTTCGACGCCTTCGGTGCTGGGCTACCAGACCGCTTTTCCGGGCCATGCGTTGCCTGGATGGAATGGTTACATCCCCGGCTGGAACGGCCCGATCGTTCCGATTCAGCCTGGCCCCGGCACTTTGACCATTGATCCGTGGACAGGCATGCTGATTCCTTATTCCTGCTACAGCAACAGTCTGCCCTGGTTCGGTGGATTCAATCCGTATTCCACAGGAGTCGTGGCGACTCCGATGTGGGTCAATCTGCAGGTCACACTCCAGCCGACCGTACCGTCGACAGCGGCCTACACGATGACAGATCCTCGCATTCTGGACTTCATCGTACCCGCGCCGATGGAGGCCAATCCGCCGGCCGTCCCGAATGTTCCTCCTGCACCACAGCCTGACCCGGCGTTGCCAATGCTGAATGAGTTTGCCGCCACTGCGAAGCCCGCGAAGGAACCTGTTCTTGCCGACAAGATCCACAGCCTCCGGCATCAGTCACTTGGTGATGATGCCTTCCGCCGGGAAGACTACGCCACGGCACTCGATGAATACGAACAGGGCATGCAGATGGCTCCTGAACGTCGAGCTCCCTGGATTCGCCTGGCTCTGGTGAATGTTGCGCTGGGGAATTTTGATGTGGCCACGTCATCACTAAAGACCGGACTCGACCAGGCCGACGATGCGACTCGCGGCTGGGTTACGGCTGAAGAGCTTTACGGTCAGAAAGTTGGTGAACGGGCACGGACTCATGCGTCAATGCTCTGGAATTGGCTTTCCGAACGCCCGATGTCCGCAGACCGGTTGCTGCTGGCCGGCACCTTTCAGAAGTTTCGAGGATTCGGGAGCATCGCAGACGACCTTCTGAAGATGTCCTCTCACGAAGGAGCGGAAGCGAATCGAGCCCTGTTGGTTCAGGAAATGTCCGCGTCGGACTATGGTTCTCGTTTCGTCGCTCAGGAACTGGACGCGTTGCGATCGTCCAATGCCGCCGAATCAAAGACGGCCGAAAAGACCTCGGATTCTCAGCCCGTTCAGATCGACAATGCTCCATTGCCGCCACAACCCCACCCGCTGGTCATTCCACCGTCCGAAGAAGGTGGCATCTATCTGCCTCGCAAATCGCCATGATCAGTGTTCAGTGTTCAGTAAACTGAAGTGGGAGCACGGTGCACTGGAATAACCACGCTGTCCCATCGGCTTCCGACCGCTTCGCGGCACAGGCTTCACCTGTGCTACCCAATGTCACGGTTCGCTTTGTCGAACCTGGCGAAGTGATCCACACTGCGACTATTTTCTGTCACCCATTTTTTGTCCGACCTCCGCCATAACTCAGCTGCGGGCAAAAAAATGGTTGGGCAAAGAAATGATGGCCTGTCCGGTGTCCTATTCGCGTCCATTCGCGTTCATGCGCGGTTCCAAATGTGTTCCTCACGATCGAATCGCATACCGGGAAGCTGACGCACCCCACTTGCCGATCGAGTTGGTATGTGGCCGAAAGAGGCGAAAAAAGACGAAAGAGGTCTGCAGCTCGACACCACTGACTGCAACCATTTTCCGACACTCATTTTCTGTCAGAAATCCGCCGCGATGTGCTTTATTCGCGTTCATTCGCGGTTGGAAATGCGTTCCGCCAAAACGAATCGCATACCGGGAAGCTGATACATCCCGCTGGCCGATTGAGTTGGTATGTGGTCGAAAGAGACGAAAAAAGACGAAAGAGGTCCGCAGCTCAACACCACTGGACTGCGACCATTTTTCGTCACCCATTTTCTGTCAGAAATCCACCGCGATGTGCTCTATTCGCGTCAATTCGCGTTCATTCGCGGTTGCCAATTCAGTTTTCAGTGTTGAGTTTTCGGTTGTCAGTGAATTGACGTTGGGGCACGTTGCATTGGAATGACGACGCTGTCCCTTCGGCTTCCGACCGCTTCGCGTCACCGGCTGCACGTGTGCTACCCGGTGTCGCTGCTGCTCAGGCGAACGAGTTGCACTTCCGAAGTGTGGACTGAGACTTGCGTTCAACGACTCAGGACATTCGTTCTACGATCGGGGGCTCATTCGGCGGGGGTCTTGGCGAGCATTTCCAGGAATGCTGTTCGCATGCGATCGACCGCGGTCTTCATGGGGCCGGGAAGAGTTGCCCCGGATGCGAGTCGATGGCCACCTCCGGAGAACTGCTCGGCGAGCGTTGCAACGTCGTGCGGGTTTCGACACCGCAGGCTGAACTTAATCTGGCTGGTCTGTAACTCCACGGCAATAAACGCCGCTTCGGAACCGGCGACTGTCAGACATTGATTGACGAGCCCCTCAGTGTCCGATGGTACTGCGCCGGTTTCTGACATGTCTTTGGCATCCGCCTGGATCCAGACGAGCCTTCCATCGGCTTCCACCTGTGTGCGTCCCAGCACTCGACCGCCCAGACGCACGCGTGCGAGCGACATCTGCTCGTGGACGAGGTTGAACACATAATGCGGCGATGCTCCTCGATCGATCAAAGCCGCCGCAATCTTCATCGTTCGGGATGTCGTTGACGGAAATCGGAACCAGCCGGTGTCTGTTGCGATCGCTGCGTAAAGCCAGTTGGCGGAATCTTCATCAAAGGAGACACCCAGATACTCGGCCAGTTCACAGATCAGTTCACCTGTTGCTGCCGCCACTGTGTCTTTGAATTCGGTCGCGTGGAGCTGATCGGAACTGACGTGATGGTCAATCACGATCCTTGGCACTGGCGAGGCCTGAATCACTTCGGCCATGCTTCCCAGTTGCTGCCACGCACTGGTGTCGACGATCACAATGGCATCAAACTGCGGCAGTGTGGCTCGAGTCACATTCTCATTCAGCTTCAGGACCACACCGGGCGGATTCATGAACTGGAGATTCGCCGGAGGAGCCGACGCGTTGACAATCGTCACCTTCTTGCCCAGTGCCAGCAGAATGGCGCGCATACCAAGTTCGGAACCCAGAGCATCCGCATCTGGCCGCACATGACTGGTGATCAGAAATGACTGATGCTGATCGATGATGGTTCGCAGTAGGCTCCAGTCCATGCTGGCTCAGTCTGTCCCTGAATCGCTGTCAAAGTTCATTCCGCAGGCAAACCTGCACATTTGCGCAGAATGGTCGGCAAATATTCCCCCACTTGCAAGCGCCGAAGTCGATTCTCTGTGACTTCGAGTGTTGATCGAGGCAGGGTGTCCCCCCGGCCCACGTTGTGAGGGATTTTTCTCCGCAAAAGTGCCGTGTTCACAGCGGAAGGGCGCGAGCCCTCCGGTAAGTCTGCGTCCTGCATGCATTGGACGGCTTGCATCGTTCCGCCCCAGAGTTTTTCACAGCGTTGGGCCAACAGGCTGTTTGCAAATCCCACTACGGTCAGGGGGCTTTCTTCCAACGCGGAAGGCCGGTCAAGATGCTCTACGGCGAAGCAGAAAGCTGCTACTCTTCTGCGCGGCGGATCCTGTTCTGTTCGGCTTCAAACATTGACATCTTCACATGCTTAGTCCTGCTGAAACAGTTGGTCTTCTGGGAACAACGCTCGACAACCGTGTGCGTAAAGCGGTTCAGCGAGTCGGCGACGGAACACTCGCACGAATCTCGGAGCGACTGCGATCGGACGCGATGGCCAACGCTGTTGTGTATGAACGCGATGGTGTTCCGGAAGCGGTCCGCATCATGCTTCGTCCGCTGCTTGCGATGCCCGAACAGCTGAGCTATGTCGATCATGTGTGCCTCAAACTCGTGGAGGCTTTGAAGCGACTGCCGGCGCTGTACCTGCAGGATGATCATGTCCGACAGGTCCTTGCGATTTCTCCCGACGAAGATCAATGGCTGCGAGATACCTGGACGCCGCAGCATACTCAGCACAATTCCATCTACGGTCGACTCGATGCGGTTTGTGACTTCACAAGTGCGGGCTGGCAGGAATCGCTTCTGTTTCTGGAACCCAATCTTTCCGGTGTCGGCGGCATTCACTATGCCCCGCTGGCCGAACAACTGGTGATGCGGGATGTGGTTCCTACGCTGCTGGCACAAGATCCGGAAATCGACGTCGAACTTCCTCGCGATCAGCGAGAATTGTTCCTGCAGGTGCTGATTGACCATGCACGTGCGATCGGACGAGATTCCTGTCGGCTGTGTCTGATCGAACCCAAGTATGACCACGAGGGTCCTAACGAACAGTCAATCCTGCGGCAGCATTTGTCAGAACAGCACGGCCTCGTCATCGTCCACGCGGATCCTCGTGAGCTGCGAGTCGAGGGTGACGAAGTCTGGTACGAAGATACTCAGATCGATGTTGCGTACCGCGATTACGAAGTCCGAGACCTCGTGGCGCTTGAGCGAGAAACCGGGCAACGACTGGAAGCGATGCGTCTGCTGTTTCGACAGAATCGAGTGATCTCGTCGATCGTTGGCGACTTCGATCACAAGAGCTGCTTTGAACTGATGACCGACGAAAGCGTGGCCTCGCGAATATTCACCGCGGAAGAACGACGCCTGTTTCGACGTCACGTGCTGTGGACTCGCATCGTCGGCGACCGTCGCACGACTCTTCCTCACGGACGCGAAGGCAGCCTGCTGGATTACGCGCGACGAAATCGTGAACGACTGGTCCTGAAGCCCAATCGTGGCTACGGCGGCAAAGGCGTGACGCTTGGCAGCGCGATGGAACAGTCGGAATGGGAATCGTTAATCGATAACGCTGCGACTCTGCAGCACGATCCGGAAAAGTCGTGGGTGATTCAGTCCGTCGCTCGATTGCCGGTGCATGAGTTTCCGGTCGTCGGTCCGGGTGGACGAGTCTTCGAAGAGCCGTTCTACTCGGTGATGGGCTTTGCATCGACCGAGAACGGGCTGGGGATTCTTTGCCGAGTCTCTCAGAAGCAGGTGGTGAATGTCGCACAGCATGGCGGGCTTGCCCCGGTTCTGATTGCTCGCCCGCCGCGAGATCTCAAGATGCCTCGCCGTGCTCCGGTCAAGACGGACGGCGCGGCGGAATTGCTGCGATCACGCATCACGGAACTGCTGCATCTCGACCAGACAATCTCCCTGCTGGGCTGGGACGAGGAAACTCATATGCCTTCCATGGGCAGAGTCCAGCGGGGCGAACAGCTGGCAACGCTGGAGGGCATTCGCCATTCAATGCTGACGGCCGATGACCTCGGCGACATGATCGAAGAAGTGGCTGAGCAGAAGGAGAGCGATGATCGCTGGACCAGGGAACTGGAACTCCTGCGATGGCTGCGACGCATTGCTCTGGCTGTCCCGGAAGAACTTGTCCGCGATCTGGCCCGCGCGAGGTCGAAGTCGTTCGGAGCGTGGGAAGATGCTTATGCTCAGAACGACTATCGATTGTTCGCTCCGGCCTTCGATCGGCTGCTTGGTCTGGTTCGCGAACGCGCGGTCACGCTGGCTCGAGGACGTGATGTGTATGATGTGGTCCTGGAAGACCACGAGCCTGGCATGACACGGTCTCGACTGGATCCCGTACTTGCGGATCTTCGACGCGAACTGCTGCCGCGAGTGGAAGAATGGTCGCGAGCTTCCAAAAACGCAGTCAATCCCCTTCAGGGGCGAATGTTCGCCGATGCCGGGCAGTGGGAACTGTGTCGTCGGGTGCTTCAGGCAATCGGGTTTGACTTTGAACGAGGCCGCATGGACCGGTCGACACATCCGTTCACCGCTCAGTCGGGGATTCATGATGTCCGTTTGACCGTTCGAATTCGGCCGGATGACCTTCCTTCCGCGATTCTGACGGCACTGCACGAAGGCGGGCACGGATTGTATGACCAGGGATTTATGCCGACCGATCGCGACTCATTCCTGGCCGAATCACCAGGCATGGGCCTGCATGAGTCACAGTCGCGGCTCTGGGAGAATCATGTCGGGCGAAGTCGAGCCTTCTGGCGGCGCTGGTTTCCTGCCATTCAGGCTCTGTTCCCGGATGCGTCGCGAGGACTTTGCGGCGACGACTTTTTCCGCTGCGTCAATCTGGTGAGTCGCGGTACGAGTCGAGTGAACTCCGATGAAGTTTCGTACCATCTTCACATTTTGCTTCGGTACGAACTGGAACTGGCAATGCTGGATGGCCAGCTCACGGCGAATGATCTTCCAGCCGCATGGAATGACCGGATGAAAGAGTTGCTGGGCGTGATTCCTGCGAGCGATCGCGAAGGGGTGCTCCAGGATTCCCACTGGTCCATGGGAGCCTTTGGGTACTTTCCGTCCTACACGATCGGAAGCCTCTACGCGGCGCAACTGGCGGAATCTTTTCAGAGAGCTCATGGGCTGGACGGTGAGATCGACGGCGCGGACTTTGAACATCTGCTGATCTGGCTGCGAACCAACATTCATCATCACGGACATCGCGAGTCGGCCGAAGATCTCATGAGAAACGCGACGGGAACCGGACTGGATTCCAGTGCCTACCTGCGTCACATTGATCGTGTCCGTCGCAGTGTCGCAGAGATTCACGCATGATCGACAACCTTGGTATGATACAAATCTAAGCCTGCAGTTTTGACCGGACCCTCCTCGCAAGCCTGCCGTCATTTTCTTCGGATGCAACATATGAGACTCTCTTCCGCACGCACCTTGTCAGTCTTCGCAATCACCATTGCGTTCGCGTGGGCAGGTGGTGTTTCCGTGTCTTCTGCTCAGGAACAAAGTGTCCGTCCCGGAATCAATGATAACTTTCGCGACCCGAACCCGAAGGAGTTTGTCGAGAAGTTTGAGATCGAGAGTCGGGAGGTCTTCGCGAAGCGATCCGAGATAGTGAAGCTGCTAAAACTGAAACCGACCGATACAGTGGCTGACATCGGTGCGGGGACCGGCTTGTTTACTCGACTGTTTTCTACAGAAGTGAAAGACGGCAAGGTTGTCGCTGTCGATATTGCTCAGCGTTTTCTGGACCACATCGAAATCACCTGCCGCGAGAACGGCATTCGCAACGTGGAAACTCTGAAGTGCACCGATACGTCAACGGAACTTCCTGAGTCTTCCATCGACGTGGCTTTTATCTGTGACACGTATCATCACTTTGAGTATCCGCAGAAGACCATGGGCTCGCTGCTGAAAGCACTCAAGCCGGGCGGGCGAGTCGTTCTGGTGGACTTCCGCCGCGTGGAAGGCGAAAGCACGGCGTTTATCATGTCGCATGTGCGAGCTGACAAGGACGTGTTCGAAAAGGAAATTATCGAAGCGGGCTTTCAGAAGGTGGAAGAGCCCACTGGACTCCTGAAGGAAAATTACTGCCTGATCTTCCAGAAGCCAGCGGGCAAATAATCATCCATGCTTCAGAATGCCGACAATCTGTTCCTTCAATCTCTGCGAGATCCGGCCACCGGGGCTGCACTCGAGTTCGATGCCGCGACGGGCGAACTTCGTGCTGGCAGTCGCGTCGTGGCAAGGGTGCAGAACGGCATTCCCAGGTTCACGTCAGACCAGCACCTTGAGAGCTTTGGCCATCAATGGACCACGTTTGATGTGGCTCATGATGAAGAAGACCGAGCCACGTTCGAAGCCAAGACGGGAGTCACACTGGCGGAACTTCGCGGACACAGAGTGCTCGACGCGGGATGCGGCGGCGGCCGTTACTCCAAAGTCTGTGCCGAAGCAGGTGCCATCGTCGTCGGTGCGGATCACACACGAGCCGTGGACAAAGCGAAAGCCCTCTGCGGCCATCTCTCGAACGTCTCGCTGGTTCAGGCCGATCTCAAGCAGCTGCCGTTTGAACCCGAGTCCTTTGACTTTGTGTTCTCCATTGGCGTCATGCACCATGATGCCAATACCCGAGCCGTCTTTGATGCGGTCGCGCGAATGGTCAAACCCGGCGGACGCTATTCGGTCTGGCTTTATCGACGCAACCAATGGTGGCAGGAACTGATCAACTCAGGGCTTCGAAGCCTGACGACTCGCATGCCACCCGCATTGCTGATGCCATTCTGTCGTTTCGGAGCAGTGCTTGGCGGTATTCCGGTTGTGAACAGGACGCTTAACAAGATCGTCAACTTCAGTGCTCATCCGTGTTACGAAAACCGCGTCTGCGATACGTTCGACTGGTGGGCTCCGAAGTTTCAATACCACCACACCACGGCGGAATTGGAATCCTGGTTTCGTGACGCAGGCTTTTCACAACTAAAGGAGCTCCCGCCGGAAAAGACCGGAAGATTCTACCGCTGGACATGGCGGAACAATCTTCTGATCGGCAGCGGAGTCAACATGACGGGGATTCGGGACCGCTGAAGCCCATAGAAGGCTTCATCAGCATGTATGGCTCCATCAGGGCAAAGACGGTGAGGTTATGAGTTTGTTCCGAATGATCCGAGACGTCGTCGTTGTCCTGATGTTTGCCGGAATGTTCTATGCCCACGGCATCAATGTGGCATGTGCGGCATGTGTCGCGAGTGATGACGTCCCTGTTCCTCTCCGGTCTGTGATCGAACAGCAGTGTCGCGAGTGCCACGGACCGGACGAACAGAAGGCTGGAATCCGCTTCGATCAGCTGACGTTTGAGCTGGATTCTCCGGAATCGTTCCGCCTGTGGGAGCGTGTACACGATGCCATGGCCTCCGGAAAGATGCCGCCGCGAGATTCCGGGGCGACTCTTCCGCCTCAATCGCGCGAGGAGGTTGTTTCAGTCCTTCGCGCCCGCCTGCATGAAGCCTCATTGCGAAGTCAGCAGGAACACGGGCGAGTCCTGTTGCGTCGGCTGAATACGACGGAATACGAGAACACCATTCAGGACCTGCTTCAGACGAACGTGCCGCTTCGGGAGCTGTTGCCGGAAGATTCTGCCTCCGCGGGATTCGACAATGTCAGTTCGTCACTGGACCTTTCCGCCACGCATTTTCTGAAATATCAGGAAGCTGCGGCGGTCGCTGTTGCATCAGTCATTCCCGTAGGACCGCCGATTGGATTCTCCGATCTTCGCACGGGAAAAGACATGACTCTGAAAGGTCCGAATTTCCGTGAAGGCCTCGGTCGGAATTCCGTCCTGAAAGGCGATTCGCTCATCTTCTACAGCAAACTGCCACGTTACGGACTGTGCGCCACCGCCGCGGTTCCGCAGAACGGCCGCTATCGGATCCGCATGAAGGCAGCGGCAGTGGGAGCCGACGGCAAGGCGATCCCGGTGGGCCTGATGCGAGTTATGCAGAGCGGGCGAGAAAGTCCGGTGCTGTACGACGTCGTGGATATTCCGCACGGTGAGCCGCAGGAGATCGAGTTCGAATGCGAACTGGTTAGCCGCCAGCAGTTTGTTGTGAACCTTCTGACGACCTGGGACATTCGACGATTCAAACGACCCATCGAAGAATACACAGGCCCGGGGCTGCTGGTGGAATGGATGAAGATCGAAGGCCCGATCGGAGAATTCCCGCCGGCCTCGTACGAGACTCTGTTCGCCGGAATTCCGCTCAAGGCACGCTCCGTGGTGCGTGCTGAGTCTGCCGGAAGGCGAGTACCGGAAATCAGTCCGCAGAGGACAGCACAGCAGTGGGAAGCTGATCCACTCGTTCCCGTGTCGAATGACCCGCGAGCGGATCTGGAACGACTAATCCGGAGTTTCCTGCCTCGTGCCTTTCGACGTCCGGTTGATGATGCAGAATCAAAGATCTATGTGGACGCAGCACTCAGCAGGCTCGACGCAGGTGCGTCGTTCGTTGACGCAGCCCGGTATGGTTATCAATTCATTCTGTCATCCCCATCATTTCTGTTCCTGCTGGATTCTCCTGCGGGCCAGCCACTGAGTGACTATGCTCTCGCCTCTCGGCTGTCGTACTTCCTCTGGTCAACTGCGCCGGACGACGAATTGCTGGCGAAGGCGGCCGATGGAACGCTGTCCCAGGAGGATGTTCTGCGATCGCAGGTGGAACGCATGCTGAATTCTCCCAGAGCGCGGCGATTCACGAAGAACTTTGTGGGACAGTGGCTCGACCTGCGAAAGATCGACGCAACGATTCCTGATCCTGTTCTCTTCCCGGACTTTGACGAGCTGCTGCTCTGGTCGATGCCCATGGAGACGGAGCTGTTCTTTGAGGAAGTTCTCAGGAACGACCTGAGCGTTCTGAACTTCGTCCATTCTGACTGGTCAATGCTGAATGAGCGTCTTTGCGTTCATTACGGCGTGCCTTGTCCGAGCGATTCGACGGGCAGCGGTTTTCGAAAAGTGTCGCTGCCGGTGGATTCGCATCGCGGCGGCGTGATGACTCAGGCCAGCGTCCTGAAGGTCACGGCTGATGGGACTCGAACGTCGCCTGTCCTGCGAGGAGTCTGGGTGCTGAATCGAATCCTGGGAACTCCGCCTTCGCCACCACCGCCGGATATTCCTGTCATTGAACCGGATATTCGCGGAGCCACGACGATCCGGCAGCAGCTGGATCGCCACCGCAACACTCCCGCCTGCGCGACGTGTCATCATGACATTGATCCGCCGGGGTTTGCTCTGGAAAGTTTCGATCCGATCGGCAACTGGCGAACGTTCTATCGAGTCACCACAAGGACTGCCGCGGGGGCCGTGGATCTTCCGTATGGATCAGGCCGTCCGGTGTTTCGCGGTCCGGATGTGGAATTGGGCGGACAGACGCCCGATGGAAGACCATTTTCGACCATTGATGATTACAAGACACTGATCCTGGATGACCAGGACCAGATCGTGCGAAACATGGTGGAAAAGATGACCATTTACGCCACGGGCGCAGACATTCAGTTTGCCGACCGCAAGATCATTGAGCAAATTGTCGGTCGATTGCGAAATGGAAATCCGGGGCTGCGGAGCCTGATTCACGAAGTGGTCCAAAGTCGAATGTTTCGAAACAAGTAACCGGAGCACTGTGATGCCACGAACGATTCTTCCGCGACGCAGCATGTTGAAGGCCGGCGGTTTGGCCATTGCTCTTCCGATGCTGGATGTCATGGCCAGCGCTGCCACGACTCGCCCTGCAAACAGTCCTCGCCGCATGGTGCTGGTTGGGCAGCCGCTGGGGATGTACGGGCCGAATTTCTTTCCGGAGCAGACTGGCAGCGATTTTGTTCCCACCCGGTATCTGAAGAGTCTGGAGTCGCTTCGAAACCGCTACACTGTTTTCTCCGGGATGTCACACCGTTATCCCGCCGGTCACTTTGCCGAGGTTGGACTCTTCACTGGCGTTGCCCCGGAGTTCATTCGAGAGAATGACATACGCAACGGGATCTCACTCGATCAGGAAGTCGCCGCTCGGATCGGTCAGCAGACTCGCTTTTCCTCGCTCATCCTGGGCGGAGGCAACGCGGCGTGGAATAGTCGCGGAGTTCGTATCCCGGCGGAGAGCCGGGCGACTCAGGTCTTCAAACGACTGTTCCTTGCGGGCACACCCGACGAAGAAGCACGCGAGCTTCAGAAGGTGCGTGACGGCCGAAGTCTGCTGGATCAGGTGGGAGAACAGATTCGCGGGCTGGAACGAAAGGTCAGCAAGGCCGATCAGCAGCGACTGGAGCTGTTCCTCGGCTCCCTGCGAGAAGCCGAACAGATGCTGGCTCAGGATGAAGACTGGCGCAAAACACCAAAACCGAAAGTGGATTATCCGGCGCCGACGAATGACTTTGGCGGAGCACAGCTGATTGAACGTTCCCGACAGTGGTTCAATTTGATTCATCTGGCTCTGCAGACCGATTCGACCCGCTCCGTTTCACTCTGGCTGGGTACTCAGGATCGTCCCGAAATTCCAGGGGTCAACCTTGGCCACCATGATGCGTCACACCATGGTCAGGATCCTGCAAAACTGGAACAACTGGCTCTCATTGAAGAAGCTGAGATTCAGGTCCTGGCCGAGTTTCTGGAAAAGATGAAGGCATCCAGCGAAGGCGAATCCAGCCTGCTGGACCATACCGCTGTTCTGTACGCCAGCAATCTTGGAAACTCGTCGTCGCACGACAACAACAACCTGCCAATCCTTCTGGCCGGCGGAGATTTTCGCCATCAGGGACACATCGGCTTCGACACCAAAGAGAACACGCGGCTCTCGAATCTTTTTGTGAGAATGCTTCACCACATGAATTTCGAGGTCGATCGTTTCGCTGCCAGCACCGGCGTCGTCTCAGAGATCTAACTTCCGAGCTGGCTCGAACGTTCGAGCCATTGGAATGGCAGGACAGGCTACTTCGCCGCTTCCGCTGTCTCAATCTCTCGCGTCTTGCTTCGCTTCAGGAACGGATCGCTCGTAACGATCCCTTCAACAACGGCTGAGAAGCGATTCCCTCGGGACTTCATCACTTCGATCGCATGATCGACGGCGCACTTGTCGTAGTACTCCAGTCCTCGTCCGAGCCCATACGTCATCAGGCGTTCCGTGAACGATCGGAAGAACTGTTCA
>CAZIGZ010000074.1:0-5437 GCA_964538835.1 uncultured Chitinophaga sp.
GGTTCTTGGTTCGTGGGGGAATGGTTAATGGTTATTGGAGATTGAAAAATGCAAAAGGGGGAGTGGCGGACGATGCTGGGGGACCCTCCCCGAACTTGCTGACGCTCGTTCGTCCCCTCCCAAAACTGCGTTTTGGGAGGGGGACGGAATTGGGTTTTCGGTGTTTGGTTTTCTGAGGGACTGTTGAACCAAGAACTATGAAAGCACAGTGCTGGGTTCCCGCCTGCGCGGGAATGACGAGCATGGGGGCTCAATTTGCAGTTTTCATTTTTCAATAACCATTAACCATTGTTCTCCATCACGCGCGACCAAGAACAAAGAACTGGGCATTTAGCTGATCGGGTAATGGTAGAGCATGGCGTAGATGATGACGCCGGTGATGGAGACGAATAGCCAGATGGGGAAGGTGATCTTTGCCAGTTTGCGGTGTTCGATCCATCGTTCTCGGAATGCATGCACGAAGACTCGAATCGCGAGGATCGGGACGAAAACGGCAAGAACAATGTGCGGCCACAGGATCGAAAGGTAGACGAGCTTCGCGGTGGGTGGTCCCATGAACGCTCGACCCCGCTGACCGGTATACCGGAAGAGGCCTTCGTGATACGTCAGGTAACAGCCAAGAAACACGACCGACACGAGGAAGGCGACGATCATCAGGTTGCGATGCAGGTTCCTGTTGCCGGCTCGAATGGCCCCATAACCGCTGAGCAGCAGAAGCGTGCTGAGCGTATTGAGTCCCGCGTTGATTGTCGGCAGTCGTGCGAGCCATGAAGGGAGTTTCTCGTCGATCGCCTTGTTGCGTTCACGACTCTGCTCTTCAGGATTTACACCCGTTCCAGAGGTACTGCTGGCTTCTGCGATGGAGGCTTCAGCCGTTTTTTTTTGAGCACCATCGTCGGCAGAAGTGGCACTGCCCTGATCTTTGGGCTCCGCCACCGGTGTTGCGGGTTCGTCGGTCTTTGGCGGATCCTGAGTCGGTGAAGTTGCGGAAGGTGCCGTGGTGTCGGGTGACGCTGCGGTGTCCGAAGGTGTTTCGGCCGCGGGGGCTTCTGCCGGCACCAGCGTCAATGGGACATCAGGATTGTCGCCAGACGCTTCGATCTTCAGCAGAGGCCCGGGCTTGGGAAATTCGTCTGTTCCTTCGATGATTCGGCGAAGCTTCACCACGTCTTCCGGAACATTCATCAGGAAGCTGGCCACAGGGATTCCCTCTTCGTTGACCACGACCGCTCGATTCGAGTGCGCGACTTCAAAGCCCGGTTTTCGCATATCACCGACGTTGGCCTTCACGTACAGCGCGAAGCCTCGCCGGATAAAATCGTGGATCTGATCTTCATCGCCCGTGACGAACTTCCAGCGAGCATGGTCGGCCTGGAAAGTTTCTGCATACTTCTTGAGAACTTCGGCGTTGTCGAAACTGGAGTCGACGGAGAAAGTGACAAACTGAAAATCCGGCGCTGTTTTGGCGACTCGCTTGTGAAGCAACGACATGTCGCGAGTCATCACCGGACACGGACCGGCGCAACGAGTAAACACGAAGTTGGCCACCCAGCGCTTGCCCTTCATGTTTTCTTTGCTGATAGTTCCTCCCATGCATTCCGGGAATTCGAAGTCCGGCAAAGGGCGAGTCGGGAAGCCGATCTTAATGGTCTTGGTCGTCGCTGCGACCGCATCGTCGGGCTTTTCGTCGCCGCTGTCGGACGAGTCTGCATTTGCGGCAGTCGCCTGAGAAGCCGGAGCTTCCTGCTCAGACTCGGCTTGCTTCTGGCGTTTGGTATAGATCATTCCCAGGCTTGCCAGCACCATGATCCACAGCACCGAGCCAACAATGAATGAGGCCGTCGACATTCCTCGACGAGCAATCGGCGAATTCGAAAAGGCAGAAGGCTTCAGCAAACGACGCATGGCGGAGATCCATCGCGGGAAAGAATCGTGTCCGAGTCATGACACAGAGGCTGTCCGAATTCTAGCCACCTTCAGGGAGGCTCGGCGGGCAATCCTGTCGAATTCCGTGTTGGCGACGCGACTGTCTCTGTCGCGAGAAACTGGAGGGGAGCTTGGCTGGTGGTTGATGGTTCCTGGTTAATGGGGGGCAGCGATTGAGGACAATCGCTTTACAATGGTCGATTTTGGATCAGTTGGTTGTCGAAGTAGTTGATGCCCATGCCGGCGTCGATGACGATGCCCTGGGCGTTGATGCCGGAGGATCTGGGGCTGAGCAGGAATGCCGCGGTGGAGGCGACTTCTTCGGTTTGCACTGCTTCCTTCCGCAGCGTTGCTTTTTCGGCAAACAGGTAGCTATCGACATAGCCGGGGATGCCGGCCGAGGCGGATGTCTTCAAAAGGCCAGGACAAACCGCATTGAATCGGATTCGGGAGAACTGAGAGAACGACTTGGCGAGAAAGCAGAGCGATGAATCGAGTGCAGCCTTCACCGGAGCCATGTAACCATAATTTTCTGCGGCCATGCGAGTTGTTGAAATGGAAATCGTGACGACGCTGGCGGTCTGAGGATCCAGCATCGACTGGAATGCTCGCGAAACCGCAATGAGTGAGAAGCAGGAGATGTTGACCGCCTGCAAAAACGCGTTGCGAGGAGTTTCATGAAATGGCAGCCAGCCTGATGAGTAATCAGCGAACGCGACGGAATGAACGATGCCATGCAAGACGGACGTGGTCGCCGCGACTTCGGTTTGCAAGCGATCAATCTGGTCCTGATGTTCAAGATCGCAGATGAAGATTGGATCTTCGGGAAACAGTTTTCGCACCGAGTCTGCTCGAGCCTGGCTTCGCACCGACAGCAGGATGCGCGCTCCGGCGTCTTTCAGGAGCTTTGCTGTGTGGTATGCAACGCTTTTTCGATTGGCCACACCAAAGATCAGAACAGATTTTCCGGAGAGCTGCAAAAAGTCCATGGAAGAAAAGGCCTGCAGAATGGATCGTCGCTGAATTCGGGCCGTCCAATGCAGCCCGCGGTGCGGGTTTTAGTCGGTCGATGCTCGTTGAGCCACCGAAGTAGGTCCTCGCTGCCGGCGAGGACTTTCGTCGTCAGGCGAACCATTTTCTTGTGTGGACGAGGTACCAGAGCCTCTTCATTCAGAGCAATACATCCTCGCGGGCCTTAATCCACGTCTGCCTGCGATCCGTTGGAGAGTCGTTTGGTCTCAGGTCGCGGCGATGCCGCGAGGTGCCGCTCGGCAATCGGCACCTACGTAGGTCCTCGCTGCCGGCGAGGACTTTCGCCGTCAGGCGAACCATTTTCTTGTGTGGACTAGATACCAGAACCTCTTCATTCGGAGCAATACATCCTCGCGGGCCTTGATCCACGTCTGCCTGCGATCCGTTGGAGAGTTGTTTGGTCGCGGGTCGCGGCGATGCCGCTCGGCAATCGGCACCTACGGTCGTTTTGCATGGGGCTAATACGATTCAACTTTGGTTCTGATCTTGCCCCACCAGCTTCCGACTCCGCCGCCGGCGGATGTGACGCCAGCGATGATGGCGACGAGGATCAGAGCGAGCATGACGGCGTATTCGACGGCGGTGGTGGCGTCGTCGTCGAGCAGGAATCGAGCAATTTGTCCGCGCTGCATATCTTCGCCCTCTTGAGGCAGGCGTTCATTCAGTTCAGGAAGCAACCACCGCCTTCAAGCATGGCTTGCTGATCGCTGCATGGGCGCGAAGAAGCGGATCGCTGAACGGTTTTGCGCGGGGAGTGGCTGCGAAAGATTGACCACTCGGAAAAAACGTTACAGGCGGAAGAGTTTCGCAGGACCACTTCGCTGCTGAACTGCGGCACCCCTCGGGAATTTCTTGAGTACAAAATCCAACTGGTCACACGAATTGTCAAAATGACAACGGTTCGTTCAGCCTGATTTGAGGCTTTGAAATGTCTCCACGGAAAATTCTCTCAGCGTTTGCCGAATTGACAAACCGGCAGATTCTTCCGGATGACTTAAGTTCTTTATTTAAAAGTGTTTATGGCAATGTTGTCTGGCTCGTTCGTGTTTGAATCACAATTGGCACAGTTCTCGCATTAGCTGTTTCAACATGACAACAACAAGTTTCTGTCGAAGTGGACAGAACTGTCAGGCAGGACAAGACAAGTAAACAGGAGGTACACAGTCATGTTAGTTCTTACTCGAAAACCAGCAGAAACGATCCGAATCGGCGAAGACATTGTGATCAAAGTGATCAAGACCGGCAAAGGCACCGTCCGAATCGGAATTGAGGCGCCGGCTAGTGTACGGGTGATGCGAGGCGAGTTGGTGGAGGAATCGACACCGGTTCCCGTCATCCCAGCGGTCCTGGGCCCCGTGCTGCGAGCCATCTCGGACCAGTATCCACATGTGGCCTAGTCAGAGGCGAATCGCCTTGTGAAGTCCCGAGCCAGATGGCTCAACAGATCCTCAGGCAAGTTTGAATCAGTCAAAAGCAAACCTTCAAGAATGGATGCAGGCAAGGAGAAAGCAAGATGAACATTTCCAGCAAACTCATGATGATGATGGCCGTTCTGACGACGGCAACCACAACCTTCGGACAGGATCCTTACGATTCGTACCGAGACAATTCCTACAGTCCTCGGGTGAACCGATCGACGGCCAGTGACGATGACGAGTTTCCGATGTTGCCCGAGCAGCTGTCGGACTACTCACGAGTCCGAAGTACTCGCCAGCCACTGGAACGTACGAATCCTTCCGACCCGTTTCGGGTACGCCGACCGGTGCTGATGGATCGATCAGACCTGGCGCTCGACGGCCGAGACGACTTTGTTCGTGAAGAAGCGGATCTGCGATCTGGATTCCCAGTGCGATCGAATCGAAATGACAGCCGCCTGAACAATCGGGGCTCTTTAGGGTTTGGAAGTCGAACGAATCTTGAGCCGGAGTTCGATGAACAGTCGTCGGATGCTCCGTACCGTCGTCAGTCTCCTCGGTACAACCTGGACGATCTTGATCCTTTCGTTCCTGCTCCACTTCCACGAGGACAGGAAGATGAAGAGACATCAAAGATCGATGAACTTCTGACCGTTCGATACTCCAACCCGGTTAACGTTCGAGCGATTCGTGCGATGAGCAGTCAGCAGGCAGTTCAGCTGTTTGCCGAAGTGTCTCAGAAGATTGACGAACGTTCGCTGGAACCAACCAGCTACGACGTTCGAGTACGACGGGCGTTGCGAAATCTTCAGATGGCTCTTGATAATCCTGCCTTCATGAATGGTCTGCAGATTTCTGCGGATTCCTTCCAGACGGATGGATTCCGGGACGTGCTGGGACGACTGGCTGGAGGTCAGCAGGTTCGAAGTTATCAGGAGGCTCGCACGGTTCTGAATCAGGTGATGCAGGCATCTCAGAGTGTTCGGGGACTGACTCCAAGCGTCGTGGCCTTCGAATTTGCGAATGCCAGCATCGATACTCTGGATAAGTTTTCCGGACTTGAA
>CAZIGZ010000074.1:5447-30624 GCA_964538835.1 uncultured Chitinophaga sp.
AGCCGCCGATCCTTCGACTCGAAATGGTGCAGAACTGCAGGGGCAGAAGACTGCTGCACTGGAAGAAGAGATCGTTGGGGTTGGTGTTGAAGTGAAGGAACATGCCGAGGGGCTTCTGGTCCTGAAGGCTCTTCGAGGAGGCCCGGCCGCGGAAGCCGGAATTCAGTCTGGAGACGTGATCATCGCGATCGGAGGCCGATCACTGTCCGGAATGAAGATGGCCAACAGTGTTGATCTGATGAAGGGCACCAGCGGAAGCCAGATGACCGTTCGAATCTACCGTGAAGGAAAGGGCGAACGAAACTTCAATCTGACACGACGCAAGGTGCGAGTCTGGACGGTCAACGATACTCGAATTCTGGAAGGCACCAGTGTTGGATACTTCAGTCTGAGTCGATTCTCACAGGGTTCCACTGCGGAAGTCGACCAGGCCCTGAATGATCTCTACAACAAAGGCATGAAGTCACTGATTCTTGACCTTCGAGGAAACCCAGGTGGACTTCTCACGACCTGTGTCGAAGTGAGTGACCGATTCCTGGCCTGTGGCACAATCGTGACGACTCGAGGACGACTGAATGGAGACAACATGGTTGAGACAGCCAAATTTGACCGAACCTGGGCTGTTCCTCTGGTGGTTCTGGTTGACGGAGACAGTGCTTCAGCCAGTGAGATTTTTGCTGCTGCGATCCAGGAGAACGGACGAGGAGTCGTGATGGGGACCAGGTCTTATGGAAAAGGATCCGTGCAGACTCACTTCCCTCTGAACTCCATCACCGGCGACCTGCGACTGACAACAGCTTTGTTTTACTCACCGAACGGTCGCAAGATGGCTGGCGAAGGCGTGACGCCTGACATCGAAATCCTGGACCGGGACGGAGTTGCCAACGGAGATGAAGTTCTGATCGAAGCGGTTCGAGTGGCTCAGAGTAGTCAGCTGAAGGAACTGGCAAAGGCGTCTGCAAAGTGCCGACCCACCAGCCAGTCGGGGGCCCGAAGTTCTTCTCTTGAGAACATTCGGGACAAGCATGCTGACGAATCTGTCGTTCGATAAGACTGCGCAAAGCGGGAAGTGAACCATGACGGTTCACGGCTTTGCGAATCAAATCGAAAGGCCCTTCGAAACTGAGATCAGGAGAAGTTATGCAAGAACAAAGATTGTTCCCGACAGGATCTGAAGCACCAGGCCGCTTGCGGAGATGAGTCTCCGCAAACGGACTGGTGCTTCGGTTTTCGGTTTTCGGTTTTCAGTTTTCAGTTTTCAGGCGCGAGCTTCCTGTTGATCATGCGGCGTGGTCTCACCGGACGGTTTGGCCGTTCCTCTACGGAGAGCGATGAGCCGAAGCGTCTGGTAATTCGGCAGTTCCTGCCTGAGTTCGTCGACTTGCCAGTCACTGCCAGGGAAATCCGCTGCTGTGCTCCCGGCTGGGGATGTCTGGCGGTGCGAGCGGGTGGGTATGCTATTCGTGTGTGCCTTATGTCAGGTTCCTTCGCAACGTCGGTGCAGTATGAAGCTCAGAGAAATCTATCGCCGGTCAGCAGTGTTTCGAATACTGTTGGTCGTTGTTGGGTGCTGTTCGATCAGTGGCTGTAAATCACTGATTCACGAACTGCGTCCTCACCGACTGTGGCGATGGAACTACGCAGATGCGCCGAGCCAGAATGCTCTGTTTTCGGTGCCTGATCGCCTGGATGCGAACTTCGTTGATTCGATTGAGAACACAAAGGTCGACAAGCGTCCGATGAATCATGACTGATGCTCTGCTGTTTCGAAGTCAGTGTGAAACTGACACCGACCGCTTCTCACAGGCACTCGCATCCGCGGTTCAGAGTGGTCTGACGATTGCCCTGAATGGGCAGCTGGGAGCCGGGAAGACTCGCCTGGTTCGGGGACTTTGTGTAGCCCTTGGCGTTTCAGAAGATCACGTCAGCAGTCCGACATTTGTGCTGATGCAGCTGTACACGGACGGACGAATTCCCGTCGCGCACTTCGATACTTACCGACTTGGTGATCCGGAGGAGTTTCTGGCGATCGGCGCGGACGAGTATCTCAACAGCGGTGAATGGCTGTGCCTGGTGGAATGGGCCGACCGAGTTGCCGACATACTTCCCGAAGATCGTCTGACGATCCGGATTTCTCACACCGGCGAGAATGAGCGGCTGATGGACGTTTCCGCCGGTGGCCCGACGAGCCATGCGGCACTGAGTCGGTTGAAGCAGAACCTGTCGACTTTTTTGATGAGTTTCCGGTCGGCCCGACGCTCTGGTTTGTAGTGGAACTCGCCAGAGTTCCCATCATGAACGATGATCGTGGGATCTCTGGCGAGATCCACTACAAAAAATCCACGGTTACCGGCCGTCCGGTGGATCCTGCATAACGGCCAATTCATTTTTGAGGGTTCGGGAATTACAAAAGAGGCTCGTCAATTCCGGGAATTCTGAGGGCTCACTGCTATCATGTGAGGACTTGAACAGTGTGGTCGCTGTCTGAATGGCGTTGAAACCGAATTCAGTACGGCGTCAGAACGAAATTGCAGAGAAACGGGTGAGTCATGTCTGTCGTCAGTTCTTCAGCTCCAGTCAGTGCAGTTCCGGATGAGCGTGGTCGGTTTGGTGAGTTTGGCCGACGATACGTCCCTGAAACTCTGATGTATGCTCTGGACCAGCTGACAGAGGCGTACGAAGCGGCGAAGAAAGATCCGGAGTTTGATCGGCAGCTTCGCGACCTTCTGAAGTATTTCGTAGGACGGCCGAACCCGCTCTACTTTGCTGAGCGGCTGACTCAGAAGTGCGGCGGTGCTCGCATCTACTTCAAGCGAGAAGATCTGAACCACACGGGTGCTCACAAGATCAACAACACGATGGGCCAGGTCCTGCTGACTCAGCGAATGGGCAAGACTCGCGTGATCGCAGAAACCGGTGCGGGTCAGCATGGCGTTGCGACCGCCACCGCGTGTGCTCGGTTTGGTCTGCCCTGCGTTGTGTACATGGGCGAAGAAGATGTTCGCCGACAGAAGCTGAACGTCTTCATTATGCGAACAATGGGCGCGGAAGTTCGACCCGTGACAACCGGCTCACGGACTCTGCGAGACGCCATCAATGAAGCGATGCGCGACTGGATGGCCTCCGTCCGGGATACTCATTACATCATCGGCAGCGTTGTCGGGCCTCATCCGTTTCCGATGATGGTGCGAGACTTCCAGTCGATCATTGGGCGGGAAGCGCGTGAACAGTGTCTGGAGCAGGTTGGTCGTTTGCCGGACGAAGTCATTGCGTGTGTCGGCGGCGGATCCAATTCTGCGGGCATGTTTTATCCGTTCGTTGACGATGCTGGAGTTGCTCTGACCGGAGTGGAAGCTGGTGGTCGAGGGGCGAAGCCTGGTGATCATGCCAGCACGCTGAGTCACGGAAAGCCGGGAATTCTGCACGGAAGTTACAGCTACGTTCTGCAGAACGAAGATGGGCAGACGAGTGACGTGCATTCCATTTCCGCGGGGCTCGACTATCCTGGCGTTGGTCCCGAGCACAGCTATTGGAAAGACTGCGGGCGAGTCAACTATGTGAATATTCTGGACGATGAGGCTCTGGCTGCCTTCAGCACGATGGCTCGGACGGAAGGCATTCTTCCGGCCATTGAGACGTCTCATGCGATCGCCTGGGCCATGAAGTCCGCGGCGGAGCGAAGCAAGGATGAGGTGATCGTTGTGTGCCTGTCCGGCCGAGGCGACAAGGACGTGAATGAAGTTGCCAGGTTGACGGGGCAGCAGATGTAGGGCACTGAGGTTGTTGGTTCTTGGTTCCTGGTCTTGATTGTATTTTATGGCGTTGAATTTCTAACGGCTGAGGACAGCCGTTCTACATTGGGTCGTAGCGGTAGCCGACTCCGTGGACGGTTTGGATCAGTTTGGGTTCGCGAGGATCCGCTTCGACTCGTTTGCGCAGCTGGGAAATGTGCTGGTCGAGTGTGCGGCTGTTGGGGAAGTAATCTTCGCCCCAGCCAAATCGGAAGATCGTGTTGCGGTCGAGTGCCTTGCCGGCATTCTCATGGAGGATCTGCAGGATTCGGACATCGCGTGGACTGAGTTCAATCATCTCATCGCCACGGCGAGCACGCAGTTCGGCCGGAATGACCCTGAGATCTCCCATGTTGAATTCTGCGGGTGCATCCGGCTGGCGAGCATAGCAGCGGCGTGCGACGGCTCGAATGCGCGCGATCACTTCGCGAACGCTGAATGGCTTGACGATGAAGTCGTCGGCCCCCAGTTCGAACCCGACCAGTCGATCAAACTCCTCCGCCTTCGCGCTGATAAACACGATGGGAAGTTCCGGCTTCGTGGAGCGAATGGCGCGACAAGTTTCATAGCCGCTGCGGCCAGGCATCATGACGTCGAGACAGACGAAGTCTGGAGATTCTTCTTTGAACAGTCGCAACGCTTCATTGCCATCCGGCGCCGCAACGACTCGGAAACCTTCCGACTGAAGAACTTCCACAAGTCCTTCCCGGGTCAGGCGATCATCTTCGGCGACCAGCACTTTCATTCGCGGAACCTGCATTGGCAAAGAGTGCATCCAGCCGCCGGTGAACGTCCCGGCGAGTCATGTGGAGGTAGAATTTACCATGGCGTCACACGGGCGGGAATCGAAGGCCACCAGCGAACGGGACTCCATGCGGTCGCCAACGAGGCTTTCTGGCACTGAAGTCTGAGGATCAGTGCAGGCGCATAAAAAAACGTCGCAGAAAACTGCGACGTTTTGTGAAAGTGCGCAAGACAGGACTTGAACCTGCATGGGATTTAACTCCCACTAGCTCCTGAAGCTAGCGCGTCTGCCAATTTCGCCACTTGCGCGGGCAAATTTGTGAACCGAAGTTTACTCGGCTGAGACTCTATCGGCAACCAAGTGGTTCGGAAAAAACCAGGTTCGGGATTTGGGAATCGGAGAACTCCCGCGGCGTGTGAATTGGGCCGGTTATGACGGCGATGAATGTGGAGCGATTGTCCTCAATCGCTTTCCGCCAGTTGATGCGATGAGGTTTTGGTGTGGGAAGGGAGCAGGTTGCGGAAACGGCTGAGGGCAGCCATTCTACGGCGGAAAAGAAAAACGCCCGGCTTTCGGTGAAGAAAGTCGGGCGTTGAGAATCACTGGCAGTTCAGTGGGATCTGATTAGTAGCGGTAGTGAGTTGGCTTGAATGGTCCGGTGACTGGCACGCCGATGTAGGCGGACTGTTCCGGAGTCAGGGTTTCCAGCTTCACACCCAGCTTGGACAGGTGCAGGCGTGCCACTTCTTCGTCCAGTTCCTTTGGCAGCATGTGGACGCCAATTTCAAACTTGTCGGTTTCTGTCCACAGGGCGATCTGAGCCATGACCTGGTTCGTAAAGCTGTTGCTCATCACGAACGAAGGGTGACCGGTCGCACAGCCAAGGTTCACCAGTCGGCCTTCCGCCAGAACGATAATGGCTTTGCCGTTTGCGTACACGTATTTATCAACCGGGCCACCTTCATCAGATGGGCCCTTGATTCGGATCTTGCGGATCGACTTGTTGTTGTTCAGATAGGCAATCTGGATTTCGGAGTCGAAGTGACCAATGTTGCACACGATGGCCTGATGCTTCATGCGGTCCATGTGCTCGCCGCGGATCACGTCGATGTTGCCAGTGGTGGTAACGAAGATGTCGCCGATGGCAGCCGCTTCGTCCATCGTCGTGACCTGATAGCCTTCCATGCAGGCCTGCAGAGCACAGATCGGGTCGATTTCGGTCACGATAACGCGAGCACCCAGGCCGTCCATTGCGTCAGCACAGCCCTTGCCCACGTCGCCGTAACCGCAGATCACAACAACCTTGCCAGCGACCATCACGTCGGTCGCTCGCTTGATGCCGTCCGCCAGAGATTCCCGGCAGCCGTACAGGTTATCGAACTTGCTTTTGGTGACAGAGTCGTTGACGTTGATTGCCGGTACTGCAAGCTTGCCAGCGGCAAACATCTGATGCAGGCGGTGAACTCCCGTTGTCGTTTCTTCAGACAGCCCCTTGATGCCTGGCAGCAATTCTGGATATTTCTCGTGGACCATGACAGTCAGGTCACCACCGTCGTCCAGAATCATGTTGAGCGGCTGGCCGTCCGGGAAGTACAGAGTCTGTTCGATGCACCAATCGAACTCTTCGGCATTCATGCCCTTCCATGCATAAACCGGGATTCCTGCGGCGGCGATAGCGGCAGCAGCATGGTCCTGAGTCGAGAAGATGTTACAGCTGGACCACTGGACTTCGGCACCCAGGGCTTTCAATGTTTCGATCAGAACGGCCGTCTGAATTGTCATGTGCAGACAGCCTGCGATGCGAGCACCTTTCAGAGGCTTGCTGGCACCGTATTTTTCTCGCAGAGCCATCAGGCCCGGCATTTCAATTTCCGCAATCTCGATTTCCTTGCGCCCGAGTTCCGCCAGTTCGATATTGGCAACCTTGTAGGGCATCGAGGACACAGTGCTCATAACTCTCTCTTCACAAAAAGGCAAAACAGTAAATCCCTGCGGGCAGTCCGAAAGTTGTTGCGGATGTTAACCGGATTTTGCACCGAATGAACAGTGAAAAAGGCCCGGTAATCCGCTTGTCAGCCTCGGGAAACTCAGTCTTTTGCCACTTGCCATGCGAGAATAGCGGGAACAGGCAAGGCGAGTACCCGTGAAGACGTACAGAGCTGGAGCTGATTCGGTTTCGGTCAGTCGCGGGCCGTGTCAGCGGTTGAACGATGAGCTTCATCGTGAATCGCGGTCAACAGTGACCGCTGACCTTTGGCATCCTGGCCGAGTTCCCAGATCATGATTCCGCCCAGACCTCGGTCAACGGCCATGCGGGTCTTTCGGCGGATGGTCTCCGGGCCGTTGAAATAGAATCCCTCGTGTTCATCGGAGCCTGGCTTCGCTTTTTCGGCCAGTTCCGACCAGGTCACGGCCTGATTTCGGTTGGAAATGCTGCGACCATAGAAGGGGACACCGAGGCTCATCTGGCGAGCGGCTGCCCCCTGAGCAATGATCTTCTCGATGTCTGTTGCTGCGTCTTCGAGTGTCGAATGTCGGCCATCGTGGTCATACGACATGATGTTCACGGCATCGACGGCCTCGAGTCCAGCGCGGGGAACAATCTGCCAGCTCGCCATGGTCACGGACACCTGGAGACCGAGCGGACGCAAAGTCTCCGCGAGTTCACACAGGAGTTCGCCGTAAGCCTCCTGCTCACGTTCGTTCTGAGGGTGTTCCCAGTCGAGATCGATTCCGTCAAGTCGCTTTTCGAGACAGAGTGTTCGTACGTTGTCAAGAAATCGTTTCCGGGCCTGTGCGGACATGGCCATCGGGCCGAAGCCGGACGAACGCTCCCAGCCTCCGATACACAGAACAAGGCGGACTCGGTGCATGGTCTTGAATGTCTGCAGTCTGGTCCAAGGTGCTTTTTCCAGACGATTCAGCAACAGAGCCCCGTCCGGAGACACTTCTGCGGAGAAGACGTACAGATCCGTCAAAACGCGGCATGGAGTCAGGTCGAAATCTGGCATCCGGTAATCCGGCAGATATCCGACGATTCGAAACTCTCTGTGGGTTGGCGGCTCCTGAGCGATGCAGTAACCAGTGGTTGTCAGGAGGGACAGGACAAAGGCCAGGCTAAGGCAAAGTGGATGCATGTGTTGGGCCACGGGCATGCGCATGGTTCCGCGAAGCGAGTCGACGCAGAGGTGTTGCAGGGTATTCTGGCGGTGTTTGCCCGGGACGAGTGAGGATAATCGTTTTGCGCTGTGGGGGACGAGTAACGATTGAGGACAATCGTTCTACATTATATCGGGGGATCGTCGAGGAGATCTTCGATCGAAGGATCGAGTTGTTCGAGCGCTGCGGGGTTGTTCGACAGATCTTCGACGATCGCGTACCGACCATCCCACCAGCGGAAGAAGTCCACTTTGCGACAACGGTTGCTGCAGAACGGAGCGGTTTTTGTTTCCGTGGGGTCGACCGGTTTGGAGCAGACCGGGCAGGTCATGGGCTGGATCACGGGCAGAGCTTATCGCTTCTTTTTCTTCTTGCTGGAATCGTCTTCTTCTTCGAACTCGTCGAAGTCTTCCAGAGGTTCGTCATCGAACGAATCACCAGAGTCGTCGGCGTATTCATCGCTGTCAGAGTACTCTTCTGAGTCCGACAGTTCTTCGTCGTTGTCGGCAGGCTTTGATTTGCCGGCCGGTTTTGACGGAGCAGAGGCCGAACCGATCGGAGCACCGGCCGTCGCCGCGATTGGCATGAGGCCTGGGAATAGAAGGACCGCGAAGGGGAAAAAGCCCATCACCAGTCCGCCGAAAAACGTTAAGCCGAAAACGACCCAGAGCACCGCGGAGACTCGGGACCCGTCTTCGAGCATTCCTGCACTGATCATGGCCCAGAGCATTGCGGCGATCAGGCCGTAGGCCGGCACAGCGGCGAGAAACGAGGCGAGAATGTATTGCTTCTTGGTCATCGGCTCGCTCGGAATGCGGGTGAGCAGAAATAGACAGACGTATCGGACTTATCGACATCGTAAGAAGCGGGATTCACGGTCCGCAACAGGCCAGTTGAGACTTTGCCGGGATCGAGGCGATGTCACAGATCGCGGAAACAGTTCGGGTTGGGGGGATTTACGGGGTTTTTCTGACGACGACGGTCGTTCCGCGAGGTGGATGGTCCAACACGGCCGCGGAAGATTTCGAGAAATCTTGTGGCATATGACGGTCCGTAGTGCCGGGCTGCCGCTTTCGATCGGTCGCTGCCGAAGTCACTGGGCCGAAACAGTGTGTCTTCCGACCTCGTTTTTGGTTCCTGGTGTGAAGCGTGAAGAAATCCGGCAATTCTCGTACAGTGAGACTCGTTGTGGCGGAGAAAAGGTGACTCCTGTCGTTAGATCGAAATAGGGCATGTTCGCTTTCGCCACAGGGTTTGCCGGGGCGATCCGTTCTCCTGGTCCGCTGGCAGTTCTGGTATTTGGAAGGCGCGAGGTCGATCATGGCACAGGCAATTGTTGATCCCGGTGAACTGCGACGGTTTGCTCAAATGCTGCGTCGATTCAATGAGGAGCTCAACGAGAAGTCCGCCGCTGTTGCGAGTCAGCTGAGTCATCTGGGACAGACGTGGCGAGATCAGGAACACCTTCGGTTCTCTGAAGAGTTTGTTGCCAATATGAAAGCCCTGTCACGTTTTGTCGATTCGAACGAGCAGTTCATTCCGTACCTGCTTCGAAAGGCACAGCTGGTCGAAGAGTATTTGCAGCAGCAATAATCGAGTCCGGTGTGTTGCGGCACAGAATCGGGTCCCGTCATGACGGCGGGTCAAAGTTGTGAAGTATTTTGACGCGGAACGCGCAGTATGTCCGGTGAATTCACAACGCACACTCACCAGACGATTCGCGTCCTGCCGCTGCAAACACAACGTTTCTGAACCAAGCGGATTGGAGAGGAGTCATGGGAAAGTCAGCGAACGTCAGATCAACGGACGCGATCCGGCAGTTTGCTGCGGCCGTCGCTGTGTTTCAGGAAGAAGCTCGCATGTGCCTGATGATGCTCGACAGTCAGCTGCGCCACATTCTGTTTTGGCTGGAACAGGATCGTCCTCAGTTCTGGAAGCGGGAGATTGAAAACTGCATGCGTGAAATGACGGAAGCTCGCGTCCGTCTGCATCAGTGTCGCATGCGGCGGCTGGGCGACTTTCGCCCTTCCTGCATTGAAGAAGTGAAGGCGCTGGAGAAAGCCAAGCACGACATGGAGTTTGCTCAGATGCAGGTGCCTCGCGTCAAGCGGTGGCACACAGAAGCCTCTCACGAAGGCAATGAGTACCGGGGCCGAGCAGCACAGCTGGTTCAGGCGATTGAACGCGACATTCCTCGGTTGCTGGCCCTGCTCGCCTTCACGACAGACCGGCTCGAAGCCTACGCTGCAGTGTCAACGACGCCTCGGGAGGAACCTGACACATCGTTCCTCCAGAATCTCTCAGCCGACGTGGAAAAGATGCTCAGGGAATTTGCTGAGGCAGCCGGGCCGGAGACTTCCGTCTCAGAATCTGATTTGCCGTCCGCACCTGACGAAACTGGGGCCGTCTCCGGATGACGCAGGGTGCGTTTCGCTACGCATTAGCCGCGAACATACTCCGTTCCGTTTGAATCAGCAGTTCGGTCAGGTGGTTTGGGATTTCGTAGCCTTCCGCGAGCTTCATCTGGTCGGCGTCTACCGTGCGGCAAATGGATTCGAGGTCGAGTGAGCGGCTCTGTCGAGCGACTCTGATTAATTTTCGAAACCCTTCCGGCGCCTGATGCAGCTGGTCGGGAAGCAGTGAAGCGAGAGCAACCGGAAAGAGCTGGAACAGTTCGCCGTTTGGATCGGCCAGGGTCATCGACAAAGAATGATGGTAGAAGATCGCGCAGCGGAGGTCGTCAGGGAAATGCCATTGTGAGGCAAAGTATGCGCCGGCGGAGGCATGGTCCCAGCCGAAACATTCGTGTTCCATTTCGACCAGGTCTTTGCCTTCGGTCGAGCTGCGTTCGAGGAACGCGATGTACTGACGGTCAAACGTATTGGTCAACACCGGAAGCAGGAAGTCCTGAAGCAGACCGCCGAGAAACGCGAGTCCGCTGTCGAGCTCCATGCGTCGAGCAACTTCACGCGCGAAGAGGGCTTTCTGAAGACTCTCATTCCAGAAATTCCGCTGGTTCAGCAGCTTCGTGCGAAGGGCTCGCGTCGCGGCTTTCATACCCACGGCCAGCAAATGGGCTCGGGCGGAATTCACGCCGATGTGCACGATTGCATCCTTCACGGAGCGAATCTGGTGCTTGACCGTGAAAGCGGCGGAGTTCACAAATTTCAAAAGCTCGACCGTCAGAGCGGAGTCCTTCTCCACTGTCTTTGCAAGGTCTGACGCATCGAAGTTGGGGTTCGATGATTTCTGAACGAATTCGGTCACTGCGTGCGGGAGCGCTGGTAATTCCACAGACGTGGGGAGGCGATCGGCGGGAACTGTCGCAACAGAGCTGGCGCTGAGTGTTTTCCAGTCGAATTTGGTAGGAGTCGCAGGCACGGAGATCCTTCTGTTCACTGCATACGAAGCTTACTGCTTCGAACGAACGGTCTGCTTATCGAAATCTGCCTTAGAAACTTGCCCCAGGTGGCGTTGTACCTCGAATGACCAAACGGGTCCTGGAAGGAAATCCCGCATGTAGTGATTGTGCGGACGAACGAGGGTTTGCCGCCAGGACTTTGGTCACTCTGCGGGACCGGACTTCTGACATTACAGTCGGTTCGGCGTGCCGGTCGAAAGGAGTCCAAGAAGAGACATTTCTCGACTGAACCTGGAGAACGATCATGGGGGCAAACACTGCCAAAGACATGCGACGTATTTTCGCTGAATGGCCGGTCAGTGTTCCGCGTACAGGAATGGTGGTGACAACCTTTGGCGAGTCAATTCAGTTTGTGAGCTACATGCTTTCGGGCGACCTGCTGCTGCTGGAACGAAAGACGCCGGACGCACAGGGGGCACGTCGAATCATCATGGGGTTTGATTCGATTCATGCCCTGAAGATTCTGGATGCCATCGAAATGCCTCGATTCACGGCTATGGGCTTCCAGGGTGTGAACTGAGCCGTTCTCGTATTGGCAAATGACGAACTTGCAGAAGGCCGACCTGAAGAGGGTCGGCCTTTTTCGTTGGAGGCGAGGCTTCGCAGGATGGAATTCAGCCAACAAAAACACCCTGCTGACGCATGTCAGCAGGGTGTTGGAGTGTACTCGAGAAGAACGCCTCGCCAGTCGGAGGTGATTTCGTTACATGCGGTACGTCGGGTTGTCGCGGCTGAATTCTTCGGCAACCAGGTTCTTACCGAAGTCCATGCGAGAGAATGAGTAGTTTTCGATGAGCGTGGCTTCGTCCACCTGCTGAGCTGTCATTCCCTGCACATCGTTTGTCCACGTGTAATTGATGACCTGCATCGGGACGTGGTAACGCATGTCGATCATCACCAGACTCTTGCGGTAGAGTTTGTTGAAGTCCGGTGACGCGTAGTCGTACTGGAAACAGTAGCAGTTTCGTTCGTCGACAACCTGATTTGGCAGTCGAACGCAGGTCACGCCTTCACCAGCCTTCAGGTCATCACGGCGATAGGCAATAATCTGCTCTGCCATGCCCAGGAGACCGGCCTGAGTGACCGGATAGCGAGCTTCCGCCATGGCTTCAGCACCCATCGGGTCCAGCTTGATGGCGGGAAGCAGGCGGCCCTTGAGACCTCCGAGCTTCACGACCATCTTCTTGTCTTCGTAGTCTTCATTGTAAAGAACCTGACGGCCGGTATCGCCGTTTTTCCACTTCATATAGACGCTGAAAGCCGGTTCGTGGCGAACCTTCAGTTCGATGATCTGGTTCTTTGACAGGTCACCGCCGATGCGTTCCTGCTTGTTGAAGACGACCGTGTAGTTGTCAACATTTCGGAGGAATCGAGCACCATCTTCCAGCAACAGCAGGGAGAACGTAATGGCTTCATTATTGTCGAGCAGGATCCCGTTCAGCGGAACATTGTCGCTCGGAATCGACCTGGACTGCTCTTCGGGTTTTGCCAGCGTCTGAATCGCGTCGGGAGGAAGGGGAACGTCGGAAGGAGCAAGAATTGAGGACTGGGTGGTAACGATGTCTTCACCGGCCGGTACCGGATCAAAACAGCAGAAGGTGACAGCAAGGCTGACGGCGGTCACGGACAAAGCAGCAAAATTGGATTTTCTGGCGGACTGACTGCGACGGGTACGCGGCATACGAAACTAACCTCTCGTGAACACGGCCCTGATCAGTCCTGCTGATACGGGAGTTCCGTGCGATGGAATTCAGCCTGATCCTTCGAAACTCCTTCGTCATGATCGGGCACATTCGCCGGAATCCCTTCCGGGGGAACCTGGAAAGCGCAGCAGCGTCTTCGTGATCGAAAGCTCGGTCCAACGGAAGGTATGTTCGAGGCGGGGCTGATTGAGGATCGCGGTGCTGGAGTTCCCGGCTGCAAATTTCGGCGAAGTGACTGGCGCCGAAACGGCCCTGAGACGGGAAAACAGCAGACGGCGAATATTGCCGGTGGACGTTGCGAGAATCGCTGGTGACGAGTTGCTGCTCCTTTTGCATCGACTTTCCCTGGCGCAGATTTTGTCGATGTGTCGGATGAATCTTCCGGCTTTCCACGGCTTTAGTGTGGTCGTTTCATGAATTCACTACAGTACGCAGGGTTTGCCACAATTGCCTTTGCGTTAGCAGCGGGCGGATCGTTGCAGACAGGCGCGGTGGATTGACAATGAGCGGGTCCGGCGATGGATCACAAGGACCGGTACAACAAGACATAGGCAAAGACAAAGGTCAAACATGACGCAGCTCCTGAATATCGCTGATCGACTGCGAGTGTCCGCGCAGAAGGTCCCCGATCAGCGAGCGATTGTGTTCCCGGAAACTCGGGATGCCTGTGGTCGAGTCGCGTGGACTCATCTGACCTTTGCGGAGCTGGATGCAGAAGCCGACGCGATTGCTTCCGGGCTGATTCATCTGGGTGTCCGCCCTGGTCACCGGCTTGTCCTGATGGTGCGACCGTCGCTCGAATTCATCGCACTGACCTTTGGGATTTTTCGATCCGGCGCCGTGTGTACTTTGATTGATCCCGGCATGGGGCGCAGCAGCGTTCTGAAGTGTCTTGATCACGTCAATCCTGACGGTTTCGTTGCGATTCCCCCCGTTCATCTGTTGCGGAAGCTGATGCCCTGGCGTTATCGCAATGCACGCTTCAACGTCATCGCTGGTCGTTCGAAACTGAAATGGGGCTGTGTTCGGTACGAATCACTGATTAGGACCGGTCGTGCACGACCCGTACAACAGCCGTCGACAAAGGCAACGGATCCGGCGGCGATTATCTTCACAAGTGGCAGCACCGGTCCGCCAAAAGGAGTGCTTTACGAGCATGGAATGTTTGATGCTCAGGTCGATCTGATTCGAGACAGGTTCGGGATATCCCCTGGGGAAACTGACCTGCCCGGATTCCCGCTGTTTTCGCTGTTCAACCTGGCCATGCAGGTCACAACGGTGATTCCGGAGATGGATCCGACAAAGCCAGCCATGGTGGATCCGGAGAAGATCCTTCAGGCCATTGAACGGCAGGAGGTGACTCAGGCCTACGGTTCGCCGGCCATGTGGAATCGGATTGGTCGGTACTGCGAATCAGAGGGAGTCCGACTGCCTCGGCTGCGTCGAGTGCTTTCTGCGGGGGCTCCTGTTCCGGTTCATGTTCTTCAGAGAATGCTGTCGGTGCTGCCGGAACATGCGGACGTCTTTACTCCGTATGGAGCGACCGAGTGTCTTCCGGTGGCCTCGATTGGCGGACGGGAGATCCTGGGGCGAACCGCTGAGATGACTCGAGCCGGCAAAGGAACCTGTGTGGGCACTGTGTTTCCCGGAATGGAAGTGCGGATCATTCGGACTTCGTTCGATACAATCGCGTCGATCAGCGATGTGGAGTTTTTGCCGTCAGGGGAAGTTGGGGAGATCATTGTTCGCGGTCCCGTGGCGACTCGGGAATACTTCCGCAAACCCGATGCGACCGCAATGGCCAAGATTGCGGACGGTTCATCGTTCTGGCACCGGATGGGGGATGTCGGATATCTGGACGGTGACGGTCGATTGTGGTTCTGCGGGCGGAAGGCTCACATCGTTCATGCGGCTGGCGGACCGATGTATTCCGTGTGCTGCGAAGCGGTCATCAACAATCATCCGGGGATTTATCGAACAGCGCTGGTTGGCGTCGGACCACGGGGCCAGCAGGAACCGGTGATAGTGGCGGAGCCGGAATCAGGCATGTTCCCGGAGACTGAGACAGCTCAGGACGCGCTGAAGAGTGAACTTCTGAAACTGGGTGCAAGCAATCCGCTGACACAATCGATTCGAACGATTCTGTTTCACCCGTCCCTCCCGGTGGATACTCGCCATAACGTCAAAATCAACCGAGAAGCCCTGGCGGAATGGGCGACAAAGCAGCTGTCCGGTCGATAATTGACTGGTCGCCGTTTCACTGTGCCGTGAATCGGGCCGCTTGGAGCCTAAATGGGCCGGAGCCTGTGTGTGAGTTTCCGTTTGGAGTAAAGCGGGTCGGACCGGAAGTCCGAATGCGGGGGGGCTGGGAGTGAAACGGTGAATATTCGGGCGGAAGTTACTGGAAGATTTGAGAATTCAGCTACAAGATGTGAGTGAGTCGGGAACAAACGGACACCGGGATTGCTCGCACGATGTCACAGGACACAGACTCAACCGAAGATCCGATTGGCGTCTCTCGCACGGGGAGCCCGCCCGGGGCGTCATTGTCCGAACAGTTTTCGGGGACATCGTCAGCTGGTGTTGCCAGCACCAGTACGCCGGCCGAAGCGGATGCCGAGGATCCATCAGAGATGCTTGTCTCTGAGCAGGAGTTGAGAGCTTCGCTGTCCCCTGCCCCGGACTCAAGGCCGGGTCGGTCGGTCATTCATCAGGTCCGCAACCAGTCGCAGCGGCGCGTCCGGCGTAACCAGCCACCTCAATGGGCCGTTCGTTTTGTAGGGCGATTGCAGACGCTGAAGACATGGTGTCGAGAAGAGTTGCCGCAGTTGTTTCGACACCGACGTCGCGAAATGATCACGGCAGCGGTCAGCCTTCTGGCTCATCTTGGAGCGTTGTTCCTGCTGGCGGCCATTATCCTGCCGCAGCCTCCGGAAGACCTGACTCTCCATTTGTCGAGTGCTCCGGAAGAACCTGAAGATGACCTCGAAGCGGTCGAGCTGGTAGAGATTGTGCAGCCGGACTCGCTGAAGGATCTGAACTTCAACAGCACCGTCCAGCAGATGCTGGGCGATGTCGACAAGGGGCAGCATCGAATGCAGTTCAATGGACCAGAGTCTGTTGAACTCTCCATGCCCCTGGAAGATCTCGCCAGTATTTCTGATGTGCCTGTGATCAAGGGCGAATTTGGCGGACGATCGGACGCCGGTCGTCGCGCGGCTGTCAGCAAGTATGGCGGATCGGCTGAGAGCGAGAAGTCCGTCAATCAGGGACTGACATGGCTTCAGAAAATTCAGCGCAAGGACGGGTCATGGAATTTTTCAGACGTGGGTGAAGCGGGAGACCCCGGTGCACTGTCTCAGGATACGATTGGCGCCACATCGATGGCTTTGCTGACGTTTTTGGGCGGCGGCCATACTCATGACAAAGATGGTGTCTACAAGGAGACCGTCACGAAAGGACTCAGCTATCTCCTGAGCAAAGCGGAACGAACAAGTTCCGGTCTGGATCTTCGAGGCGGCCTACGTGGAAACTCTTCAATGTATGTTCAGGGGATTGCCACGATTTGCCTGTGTGAAGCCTCGGCGATGGCTCCGAAGGATCGAACCCTGAAGCGAGCCGCCAGTGATGCGGTCAATTTTATCGAGCGTTCGCAGGACAAAGTTGGCGGGGGCTGGCGCTATGATCCTGGCGATCCGGGCGACACGTCCGTCACGGGCTGGCAGATCATGGCTCTGCAGAGTGCGAAGAGCGGACGCATTACAGTTCAGAACGCCACGATGCGGGATGCTCGCGAGTTCTTTGACAGTGTCGCCGTCGAGAATGGTGCGAAGTATGCCTACATGCCCGGTGGCGGGCCGTCTCCGTCAATGACGGCGGTCGGGCTTCTCTGCCGTATGTACATGGGATGGAAGAAAGACCGACCGGAGATGAAGGCGGGTGTTGAGTATCTGGCGAAGACCGGGCCAAGCCGTGAGAACATCTACTACAACTATTATGCGACTCAAGTGCTGCACCACTACGGCGGAGATTTGTGGAAGCAGTGGAATCTTCAGATGCGCGATCACCTGGTCTCTACTCAGGTCAAGACGGGCCCCGGAGCCGGCAGCTGGAACGTGACCGATCCGCATGGCAACCTGGGCGGTCGCATCTATCAGACATCGCTGAGTATCATGACACTGGAAGTCTACTACCGGCATCTGCCACTGTATCGTCGGCTCGACAACAGCGCTGACGAACCAGAAAAGTAAGTCATCGCATCTCGTTCAGCGGATCAGTCGATGATTAGCGAAATCGCCGACCAGCAGAAAGATGCGAAGCGTCCGGTTTTGCAGCACAGAACGCCAGGCTGAGTTGCTCACTGAACGTGTCCAGTCAAGACAGACAGTGTTTGGCCGTATCGAACTAGCCAGCGTTGATTGCCTCGTTTGTACTGCGACCTTCGGCAATACTCATGAGGCGTTCGCTGGCGGCAGAGTTCTCTTTGGCCTCCTGCGATTCTGTACGAGTGCGATCCGAATAGTAATGTCCATAGTAGGCAGTTCGTTCAAACTCGTTTCCGCTTCCAAACGTGTTCAGGATGCAGCCGAGCAGAGGGACGTTGGCCGAGCGCATGGTTTCCACGGCATCGACGACCTGCTGTCGAGTGTTGTTGGAAGAGCGAACGACCAGCATCATGCCTTCGGACTTCTGTCCCACAATGACTGAGTCGGATACAGACAGAACCGGACCGACGTCGATAATGATGAGTTCGTATTGAGTCTTCAGGTTCTGAATCAGTTCATCGGACGTCGAATTCTGCAGCAGTTTCGCCGGGTTGCCTGCTCCGCCGCCAGCGGTGATGAGGCCGAGGTTCGGCACTCCGGAGGGCAGAATCGCGGATTCCACCAGAGCCAGTCCCTTCAGGATATCGTTCAGTCCGACTTCATCGGGAACTCGGATGCGTTTATGAAAAGTCGGACGTCGAATGTCGGCTTCGATCAGCAGAACCGACATATTGAGTTTGGCCCATGACGCGGCCACGTTCGCCAGGATTGTCGTTGTCAGCGACAGTTTTTTGTCAGGCGAAACGTGCCGCAGTCCTGATCGGACCAGTAGCGAGCATTCAGCTGATTACCGGTGACGGTGCCTCGAAAAGAAAACGCACCAAAGAGCAGGCCAAGATTCTTGCTGCCGTGAAGCGTCACTGTTCCGTCTTCATTCTGCGTGGCATGAAGTTTGGCTTTATAGCGGAAGGGAATCAGGCGGCAGAAGCGTCCGTTGAACGTGACTTCGTATTGGTTTCGGCAGACCTGCCGGAACTCCGCTTTCATGGGGCCATTGTGCCCGTTGGATTGACTGCACCACTTCCCTGACCAGGTTCCACACAGGTTCGAGTCTGCGGTGTGAGGGGTGGATTCCGGCTGCGAAGGGACCGTGTTGGTGATGATTGAATCAGAGGCGAGACAAGTGGAGACCGCGAGTACCAGTATCACGGTGCAGATCGTTGCCGGGCGAAAACAGTTTTGAATGATCATGAGAAACCTCGGGGCGGGGAATAGCGGACGAAGTAACACAAGGCGTGGAGATCCATCAGTCAAGGCTCGATGGAGGACTGTCGAAAGCTTGAACGAAGAATTGCCTCGAGGTGACAAAATCGGGGTTCGCCATCGAACTCAAGCCGGAAATTCCAGGCATGCCCCGCAGAGATTCCTCAATGGGAGTCGTTGGAAATTCCGTCATCTGTATTGCCAACGTTGGCGTTGAACCTTTCGCCGCAGCTGGTAGAGCTTCACTTCCAGCGTGATTGATCCAGGGAAGTTCCATGAGTGTTTCCAGACTGCAGCAGATGAATGGCTTCTGCCTCGCGGGGTACGGTCGACAAAGGTCCCTCCCGGCGATCCTGGCAAATCGGAAATTTCCTCAGAAATTTGTCGGCGCTGTGTAAGTTCCGGGCGGTTGAACTCGTTGTCCACTGCGAGATGCGACACAATTCTTCGGTGAAAAACGGTCCGGGCAACGGGCCGAAATCCAGGCGAGTCGCAGGAAAGTTGAGGTCCCACATGATTCGTTTCGGTCTTTTCAGCCTGACAATTCTGGCCTTAGGACTGACCGCCAATGCGGCGCCGCCGGATTCGAAAACCGTGGCGGCGGCAGTGGACAAGAGCCTCTGGGGGGACGCTGTCGATTCGAAGGTGCCTCCGTGCGACGATGCTTTGTATCTTCGCCGTGTAATGTTTGACATTGTCGGACGTCCTGCCACGCCGGGTGAAATCACTGCCTTCGGTCTGAATCCATCCGAACAGCGAAGGTCTGAGATCGTGGAGACGTTGCTGAAGTCCGAAGAGTACGGTCAGAACTGGTCAAGGTACTGGCGTGATGCCATCTTTCGACGTGCGACGAATCAGCGTGCCGGCATCGTTCGCCCGGCATTTGGTGACTGGATGGCGAACGAGCTGAACGCAGGTCATCACTGGGACAAAATTGTCGAGCAGTTGATTACGGCCTCGGGGCCTGTGAACAACAACGGTGCAACGGCTCTGATCTTTGCTCACGAAGGCGTGGCTGAGGAAATTGCTGCAGAAGCCTCTCGATTGTTCCTTGGAATTCAGATCCAGTGTGCCAACTGTCATGATCATCCCTGGGACAGCTGGAAGCGTGAGCAGTTTCATCAGTTTACCGCGTTCTTTCCTCGAGTTACCGTTCAGCGGGATCGCAATTCGGACAACATGTTTGATTTCGAAATCGGATCGATGAATGCGGAACGAGGGCGACAGTTTGCGGCCTCACAGTTTCTACTGACACGCGTCGATAAGAATCGCGACAGTGTCATCACAGAAAAGGAAGCGGAAGGTTCCCCGCTGGCGCGGCTGTTTTCCGGTCAGGCGAAAGGCATCATCGACAAGAATGGCGACGGCAAATTCACCTTTGAAGAATTGCGGACCGCGCAGCCACCGGAAAGACCTGGACAGGGATCGGCTGAGCACTTCATGCCCGATCTTGCAGACCCGGGTGCTCAGGGGAAGAAGATTGATCCGGCGTTCTTCCTGAGTTCAAAGCGAGTTGATTCCGGGTTGTCTGACATTGAACGCCGAAGCCTCGCAGCTGACTTCATCACGGCTCGCAACAACCAGTGGTTTTCTCGCGCGATCGTGAATCGAATGTGGTTTGAGATGACCGGCACAGCCTTCTACGCACCGATCGATGATATTGGTCCAGACCGCGAGTGCGAACATGAAGAGACGCTCGACATTTTGTGTGACGGCTTTGTGGATTCCGGCTACGACCTGAAATGGCTGATTCGCACAATCGCGGCAACTCGAACTTATCAGCGGGCTCCGAATGCTGAGGCGGAAGGCTTTGCTCGCTGCGAGCCGATGCGACTTCGCAGTGACCAGTTCTATGCGGCCTTGTGTCAGGCTCTTGGGGTTACCAGCCTTCCTCTGAGGTTGTCAGAAGGCAGACGTTCACCAGGGGAAATGCGGGGGCAGGATCAGGGACGCGAAGAGTTTGCACGAGTATTTGGGTTTGATCCGTCCACGCCTCGTGATGAACTGACTGGCAGCATTCCGGAAGCACTGTTCATGATGAATTCGCAGATGCTGTCGAGAATTCTTCAGGCACCGGGGGATACGAATGTCATCACTCGCATCTCGACCTCGGTACTTGGTGAAGACGAGATCATTCGTGAGATGTACCTGACGACCGTCGGACGGGAGCCGTCTGAAGGAGAGTTGAAGACGGCGATGGACTATTTGAAATCGACCGACCGTTTGCGAGAAGGGTTGGAAGACTTGTATTGGGTCCTGCTGAATTCTCCGGAGTTCATCAGTCGCCGATAGGTGTGTGAGACAACGATTTTTGCAGTGAAAACCGGACTGAAGCGTCTCACGGTTTGGGAAACATCTTCTGTGAAGATTTTTCCAGAAAACCGCGAAACTTCCTGTGAGCAGCGGTGTTCGTCGATCAGCCCCCCCTTTTTCGGGCTTTTGCAAAGCCCCCAGTTTTGGGCAGCCTTCGGGCCGGCCCAAAAAAGTAATGCGAAGAGGAAGGGGCTGACTGTTTCTGAGCTTCCGTGTTTGCAGGCTTCGGTTGCACAGTTTGGTCAGCCCCGTCCTCTTCGCATTTTCCTTGCGCGGATGCCGGTGGACAGAAATTCTGGTGTTTCCAGTCTATGGACGCAACTGTTCAGTGGTGGAAAGGTGAGGTAAAGATGATCACGAGTGTTTTCGATTCGGTGCGAATTCTGCGCGACACGATCATCCGACGTCGCTTTATTCAACAACTGTCCGCGGCAGTTGCCGCAGGTGTTGGACTTCGAACGGCTTTGGCCAGCCAGGCGGACCAGCTCCGAAAGCAAGGCAAGTCCATGATCCTGCTGTGGATGCAGGGAGGACCCAGTCAGTTTGAAACACTCGATCCCAAGCCGGGCCAGGAGAATGGTGGACCGACTGATGCGATCGAGACCAGTGTGCCTGGCATCCGGATTGCTGATAACTTTCCGCTTGTGGCAAAGCAGATGAAGGACATTGCCATCGTTCGGTCCATGACCAACAAAGAAGGCAGTCATCCTCGCGCGACCTATCAGATGCATACCGGATACGTGCCGGCTGGAAGTGTGAAACATCCGTCTTTTGGTTCGTGCGTCTGCCAGCAGATCGGGCACGTCGACGGACAACTGCCCTCGTTTGTTTCCATTGGCTCGACACAGGGAGCAGGTTTCCTTGGAATGGACTACGAGCCTTTTGTCGTCGCAAGGCCAGGTCAGCTTCCGGAGAATATTTCCCTTCCAGTCAGTCGCGAGCGATTTGATCGACGGACGGAACTGCTTGGCAGGATGACTGCCGAGTTTGCGCGCAGCGGTTCGGAGCAGCTTGCAAAGACACATGATTCACTTTACGGAAAAGCATCACGGCTGGTGCTGACGCCGGAAACCGAGGCGTTCGATATTTCCGACGAACCTGCGGCACTGAAGGATGCCTACGGTGACTCCAACTTTGGTCGAGGCTGTCTGCTGGCGCGGAGACTTGTTGAACGCGGCGTGGCTTTCGTGGAAGTGCGATCCGGCAACTGGGATACTCATCAGAATAACTTCGAAGAGTGCGCAAAGAACGCAGCGGAAGTGGACCCTGGCACGGCAGCTCTCCTGTCAGATCTTCGCGATCGCGGAATGCTGAAAGATACCGTTGTGGTGTGGATGGGTGAGTTTGGCCGGACGCCAAAGATCAACCCTCGCGAAGGTCGCGATCATTATCCAAAAGTCTTCAGCATGATGATGGCTGGCGGCGGGATCAAAGGCGGACAGGTGTATGGTTCAAGCACCACGGACGGATCAGAGATCGCCGAGAATCCTGTCACTGTTCCTGACCTGATGCGGACCGTCTGTAAAGCGCTGGGGGTCAACGCCGATCATGAGAACATGAGTCCTCAGGGACGCCCACTCAAGGTCGTCGATGGCGGGAAAGAAATTGATGCTCTTTTGAGCTGACGTGAGGAAATGAAAAACCCGGAATCGCAGTCAGGAGAGGGGAAGCCCCTGACGACGATCCCGGGTTAGCACAGTCCATTGAGTTCAATGAACTCTCGCCTCACTGGCTCAGAGCCATTCCATGCTATGAGGCTTGTTCGCCGTTTGACTTGCTGCGAATCGCGATCTTGCGAGTGCCCGCTTCCGGGTTACGTCGCAGTGTTACCAGCAGCACACCATCGTGAAGTTCCGCTTCGATGTTGGCCGGGTCGATTGCTTCGCGCACCTTCAGGACTCGGCGGAATTTTCCGCTGGCACGGTCGTTGAAGAGTTCGGTTGCGCCTTCGACCTTGACGTCTGGGCGTTCGCCTTCAACCACCAGATTGCCTTCTGTCATGGTAATGCTGATGTCGGATTCTTTGAGTCCGGGAACATCAACCCGGACCTCCCAGCGGTTTTCAAACTCCACGACAGACATTCCAGCATAGGCAGGCTGACTGTCGAGCCCGAGCTGTCGCTCGAAGTCTCGACGCAGTGCAACAAACGGACTGCCAGCTGGGTGAAGAAGAGTGTCCCAGTTCATAGTTTCGTACCTCCCACAAAACGTTTTCAGAGCTCTGCCGGAGATGCCGCATGGCCATTCCCTCAAACGCATGCAGAGTGATTCATGCTCTTTGCAGAGAGCGTGCCAATTACATGGCAGTCCGTTGCAATTGTTTGTAAGTCCTTTTCTGTGTGATGTTTGTGGAGGAATCTGATTTCATTCGTCAAGCCTCGGCAATCAATCGAATGCTGCCAAAATGGCTTTTTTGTGCCATTTGCAGAATGCCTGAATGGGTGTCGTTTTGGCGTCTTTTCTTGTGTGGCTGCCATTGGTGCTTGAGGGCGAAATCCTGTTGCTATGAGGTCTGATTGGAGCATTTGCAGGAATGAAAGATCTTGGGGCTCTGGTGTTTCTGCGGTCGTAAAGGCTGGACAGGGTCAGGAAATTGAGTCAGGATTTGAAGATGGCATCGTAAATTGTGGCAGTTCTTGAACTGGCAATGACGATTTCTGAACAGAGGCGGTTGGAAGATTGAACTGTCCGACCTCCTTCCCTCCTCAAGTTGTTGTTGCAATGGACGTTGCGACAGCAGTCCGGTGATCCCTCCTTCCTGACCGGAGTTCAAACATGCTGACGATACTTGGTCGCGCCTCAAAGTACTGCGACGGAATTGCTCGCCGAGGATTTTTGAAGATCGGCGGTTTTGCGATGGGGACCGCCGCGAATGCCTCACTGGCTTCGTTGATGCGTGCCGAAGCCGCGGCACCCAATCCGAATGCTCGATCGGGCAAAGCCATCATTAACATTTTCCTGGGTGGTGGTCCGCCGCATCAGGACATGTGGGACATCAAGACGGAAGCACCTCGCGAGATTCGCGGGGAATTCAGTCCAATTGATACAGCGGTCCCTGGTATTCAGATTGGTGAGTGTTTTCCGAAGCTCGCTGCGATCATGGATCGACTGGTCGTGGTGCGGTCTGTGGTTGGATGTTCCGGAGCGCACGACGGTTTTCAGTGCCTGACGGGATGGGATCGGCGCAGTGTTGAATCGATTGGTGGCCGGCCTGCCATCGGCTCCGTTCTTGCTCGGCTTTATGGCCCTCGCGATCCAGGAATTCCGCCAGCGGTGGCTCTGGCGGACAAGACGTCCCATGTTCCATGGTCAGAGCCAGGACCGGCAGGATTTCTTGGCGCGGCGTATCAGCCATTCCGTCCGAACGGGAAGGGGATGGAAGACCTGACACTGAATGGAATCTCGCTGGAGCGTCTTGAAGATCGGAAGTCACTGCTGAAAAGCCTGGATCACATCAAGCGTGAAGCTGATGCCAAAGGCATGATGACCGGGATGGATGCATTCACGGATGCAGCGTTTGGCGTTTTGACTTCCAGCAAGCTCGCCGACGCGCTGGATATCTCCAAAGAGCCGGAAGAAGTGCGGGCTCGCTATGGTGATGGAAAGCCGTACAAGTATCAGTATGACGGAGCTCCGACGTGCAATGAGCACATCCTGATGGCTCGTCGTCTGGTGGAAGCCGGCGTTCGTTCCGTCACACTGTCGTATGGTCGCTGGGACAGCCACGGAGCCAACTTCGATCTTGTGCGCGACCATGGTTCAAAGCTTGATCAGGCTGTGAGTGCCCTGGTTCTGGATCTTGAAGAGCGTGGCATGCTGAAGGACGTGACGATTCTTGTGTGGGGCGAGTTCGGCCGCACGCCTCGCATTAACGAAGGCGCTGGACGAGACCACTGGCCTCAGGTGAGTTGTGCTCTGATGGCTGGCGGTGGCATGAGAACTGGTCAGGCAATTGGGGCAACGAACCGGCTTGGCGAATACGCCGCAGCTCGCCCTGTTCACGTTCAGGAGATCATCGGAACGGCCTACCACAATCTTGGCATCGATGTGATGAACACCACCTTGTCGGACCCCACAGGCCGTCCACAGTTTCTGGTCGATATTCGAGAACCCATGAAGGAACTCGTGTAGTCGAGTCATTGCATGACTCGAACGGTGATGCGCATGCAGTTCTTTACGGCGTGTGCCTCAGTTGCGAGCGACATCCGCAAGTGATTGAACAGTCTTCGCCGCTTTGCGGCTTGAGAGCTCTCGGTCATGGAATGACCGAGCTACGTGGTCGAGTCATTCCATGACTCGAACCTGGCTCCCTGCATTCGGTGCTGCAGAATCGATGTGGTCGTGGCTTTGCAGTCTGTTTCTGGTGTCGACCTTCGTCGTCTCTTCTTCGGAGTCGCGAGGAACGGTCCTCTCGGCGTTACAGCTCGGAGAGCTCTCGGTCATGGAATGACCGAGCTACGTAGTCGAGTCATTCCATGACTCGAACCTGGCTCCCTGCATTCGGTGCTGCAGAATCG
>CAZIGZ010000075.1:0-26081 GCA_964538835.1 uncultured Chitinophaga sp.
CAAGATGTTCCGGACGGAAGCCGGCAAGCCGGAGGTGCTGGCAGGAGTCAGTTCCCTGCGACGGTCCTGCCGGGTGGCCAAACAGCGGGGATAGGTCTGCGTAAACACAGTGAAGAAATGCAGTGTTTTCATTGATGGAATCAATACAGGTGGCTGGCACCTGTGTTAAGGGGTTTGCCAACCTGGGAGCTCAGTTGTGTTCAAGATTCATGGCATTAAGATCTGTGGGAAATGCCGTGAGTGGGCTGGCTTAACAGGCTGGTTGCGTGTTTTGCGGTTCTTGATGGTCTTCTGAGCTGGTGGCAATTCTGCTGTCAGAACGTTCCAAATGTCTTCGCCAAAGTCTCCGGTTTCTTCATCTGAGCCCCTGTCGGTCGTGCCGCCTTTTTCGCCGAATGGTGATCTTGCGATTCTGGCGGGGTCCGGAAATCCGGTGTTTGCCAGACGCATTGCTGACTGTCTCGGTGTCGGGTTGACTCCCTGTCAAGCTCAGTTGTTCAGTGAAGGAAATGTGTTTGTTCGAATTCTGGAGAACGTGCGGGGTCGAGACACTTTCGTCATTCAGGGAGTCCATCGTCCGGTCAATGATAATTTTGTTGAGCTTCTGTTCTGGATCGATGCGCTGAAGCGTGCAAGTGCATCGCAGGTGACGGCGGTCATCCCGTATTTCAGTTATGCCAAGGGTGACAAGAAGGACGAGCCTCGCGTTTCCATTCGGGCTCGAGTGTGTGCGGATGCGATTGAAGCTGCGGGAGCGGATCGCGTTTTGACCATGGACCTGCACAGCCCGCAGATTCAGGGCTTCTTCAGTGTTCCGGTCGACCACTTGTATGCTCGCCAGGTGATCTGTGATCACATCCGGTCCATGAACATTCCCAACCTGGTAATCTGCAGTCCGGACGTTGGCTTTGCCAAATCGGCTTCGGCGTTTGCCAACCTGCTGGGTGTTCCGGTTGTCATCGGGAACAAACAGCGCAAAGATCACTCGGAGCGGGCTCAGGTGCTGGAGGTCATTGGTGACGTCAACGGATGCAACGTGCTGATGGTTGACGACTTCACGATCACCGGCGGTTCACTGGTCAGTATGGCCGAGGTGCTGAAGGCTCGCGGTGCGAAGGACATTTACGCTGCCGTTTCCCACGGCGTGCTTTCCAAAGGCGCGGTGGCCAGGATTGAGCAGAGTGTGATCAAGAGACTGTTCATGACGGACACAATCGAGCCGCCGCTGGAGCCGTTCGGTGACCGTATCGAGATTATCTCCGTGGCTCCGTTGTTTGCTCAGGCGATCCGATCGATTCATGATCGGACCAGTGTCAGCATGCTGTTTCCGGACGTCAAATCTCTCTGAGTTTGTGACGTTGAATCCACGATTTTCGAAGGCCCTTCAGCGATTGCTCAGCAGCCATGTCGAAGCTCTCCCCGATGATGGAACGGTATCAGGCTGTGAAGGCCGAGCATCCCGGAGCGATGCTGCTGTTTCGCATGGGCGACTTTTATGAACTGTTCCACGAAGATGCTCAGAACGCCTCACGCGTTCTGGGGCTGACACTCACCAGTCGCGACAAGAATTCTGACAACCCGGTGCCGATGGCCGGGTTTCCTTATCACCAGCTGGACTCCTATCTTCAGAAGCTGATTCAGGCGGGGTTTCGAGCAGCGATCTGCGATCAGGTAGAAGATCCAAAGAAAGCCAAGGGGCTGGTTCGTCGCGAGGTTACTCGTGTCGTAACGCCCGGAACGCTGACCGATGATCAGATGCTGGATCCTCGCCAGAGCAATTTTCTGGCGTGTGTTGCTCCTTCCAAGTCCGGCATTGGTCTTGCATGGCTTGAATTGTCCACGGGGCGATTTTATCTGACGGATGTCGAGCCTTCGCAGCTTCAGGACGAACTCGCTCGTATTCGTCCGGCAGAGTGTCTGATCCCTGAGAGTGCGGCTCAGGAAGGCCAGTTCTCGGCTCGCAGAACGGAGACACAGACTTTCGTTCTGACGACGCGACCGGAATGGTGTTTCGCAAGAGATGAGTCGCGAAGACTTCTGAACGAGCACTTTGGAACACGCACGCTCGAAGGCTTTGACGTCGACGATACTCCGGCCGTCACAGCTGCCGGTGCCCTGCTGGAGTACGTCCGCGAAACTCAGAAGACAGCACTGCCGCACATCGTACGGCTGGAATACTGGCGTCGTGGTCGCCACATGATTATTGACGAAGCCACACGCCGCAGTCTGGAACTGACTCAGACACTGCGTGATGGTCGGCGGGACTTCACGCTACTTGGCGTCATGGACGAAACCTGCACGCCGATGGGATCGCGATTGCTTGCGGAATGGCTGTCGAGTCCTCTGATGGATCTCGAGCAGATTACTCAGAGACAGGATGCCATCGAAGAACTCGTCGGGCAGCTGACGCTTCGTGATGATGTGCGCGAACTCCTGAAGCAGACTTACGACCTGCAGCGACTGACATCGCGAGTGGCCACAGGCCGCTGCAGCCCCCGTGATCTTGTGTGTCTCGCCAGAACGCTGGAACAGCTTCCGAAGATGCGTGCAAGGCTGGCCGAGCGACGCTCGAAACGACTGCAGACACTTGAGCAGCGGATCGAGCTTTGTCCGGATGTCCACACGGCAATTACCGCCGCGATTGTCGATGAGCCCCCAAATACGATTACCGACGGAGGAGTGATTCGTCCCGGTTACAACGTCGACCTCGATGAATTCCGTGATCTCATGCGTGGCGGGCGTCAGTGGATGGCGGCCTACCAGGCGAAGGAGATTGAACGCACCGGCATTCCCAGTTTGAAAATCGGCTTCAACAAAGTCTTCGGATACTACCTGGAAGTTACAGCGGCCAATCGTGAGAAGGTACCCGCCGACTACATTCGAAAGCAGACGCTCAAGAACCAGGAACGCTTCATCACTCCGGAGCTCAAGGAGTACGAAGACAAAGTTCTTCGTGCTGAAGATCGTGCGAAAGCTCTTGAACAGGAGTTGTTCTCTTCGCTGCGTGATCAGGTCGCCACGTTTGTTCCGGTTCTGCTGCGTACGGCGGAAGCGATGGCTGAGATTGACGTGCTGGCGGGACTGAGCACCCTGGCGGCCAATGCCGGATACTGCCGACCGACGCTGCAGGAAGATGCCCTGCTGGATATTCGCGATGGCCGTCATCCAGTTCTTGATCGCCTGCTTCCTGCCGGGCAGTTTGTTCCGAACGATGTGCGTCTTGGGATTCCCGCGTCGGCCGAACATGAAAAGGGTGCCGGGCGAGTTCAGATTATCACCGGACCCAACATGGCCGGTAAGAGCACCTATATCCGTCAGGCCGCTCTGATCACGATTATGGCTCAGGTCGGATCGTTTGTGCCTGCCCGGTCGGCCCTGATCGGAATTGCGGATCGTGTCTTCGCGCGAGTTGGTGCGAGTGACGAACTGGCGCGGGGCCAGAGTACGTTTATGGTTGAGATGACCGAGACGGCTCGCATTCTGAACACGGCTACGGCGAAGAGCCTGGTGATTCTGGACGAGATTGGCCGAGGGACCAGCACCTATGACGGAATCTCACTGGCCTGGGCGATTACCGAGTTTCTGCATGACGAAGTTCAGTGTCGCACGATGTTCGCCACTCACTATCATGAGCTGACGGACCTGACAGCCACACTCCGCAACGCCTCCAACTGGAATGTTGCCGTGCGGGAAAGCAACGAAGACGTTGTCTTCCTTCATCGTATCGTCGAAGGGGCGGCCGGCCGAAGTTATGGCATTCATGTTGCGAAGATCGCCGGTGTTCCTCGTCTTGTCACAGATCGAGCAGCAACGATTTTGGCCACGCTGGAAAACGATCACGTCAGTGCGGATGGACGCCCAAAGGTTCCTCAGCGAGAAACCACCAAACAGCGACGACAGCAGAAGTCTTTGTTCCAGTTGCCGGAAGACCCTGTCATTGACCAGCTTCGAAATCTGTCCGTCGATGAACTCAGCCCCATGCAGGCACTGCAGGAGTTGTATCGGCTGCGGCAGCAAATCAGCGAACGCTGAGTCTGTTCGCAGAAGGAACTCTTGCCGCCCGCAGGTGAGGAACATTGCCTGATTTGGTCGACTTCCCTGCTTCCTGAAGAAATTCTTATGAAGGATGCGGAACAGCCAGGCGTAATCGCGTTTCACCTGTCACCCCGGGGGAAGCGGACAGGAGCATCCAGGCAGGAAGTTATCAACTGCGCAAGGTGGGCAGTTCGTTGATTATTGCAGCTCTCGCGCCACGGGACATGGAGCCCATCGTCCGCTTCTTCGCTGGGGTTCACCGTTCATTGCCGATCGCCGCTTGCTTTGTTCTCAGCCCGTTTGCATTGCGGGTTCCGGGATCGAGCGAAGTGGCAGCGTCCAATCCTCCTGGACCTTATCCCCACAGCAAAGGACACTCCCATGAATCGCCGCGTCTGTCTGCAGAAGTGCCGAACTAACCGCCGTCAGCATCGATCCGGATTCACACTGATAGAGCTTTTGGTCGTCATTTCGATCATCGCGACGCTGATGGCACTGATCCTTCCTGCCGTGCAGCAGGCTCGCGAAGCTGCTCGTCGGACGCAATGCCTGAGTAACCTGAGAAATGTGACGCTGGCGGTTCTTGCCAACGCTGCGAAGTCACGTGACCGAATTCCGGCGTATGGTCGTTACCTTCCGATTCCTCCGCCGGGTGTTCAGAACCCGACACCGCATCAGGTTGAGTGTTCGCCGATGGGAGGCGTCAATTGGGTGGTGACGTGTCTTCCGGAACTGGATCGACAGGATGTCTATGACCGCTGGGATTTTCAGGCACCGGCGTTCTCGACTGCAAATAACGCTCTTGGTCGTACCAGCATTGAAGTGCTGACATGTCCTAATGACGAGTCGGCATGGCAGAAGGATGGCGGACTTTCCTACGTCATCAACAGTGGTTACGCCAGCATGACGAATCTGGATGCATACGCGGCACGCGTCAATGCGGGACAGAATCCGTTCGAATCTCAGATGCATCACTGGGTCAACATTCCGGCTGACTGGGACGGTGATGGAGCATCGCCCGGAGGTGCTGCTCCGAGTGCTGACGCGGAAGATGAAGCCATTAACAAGGATACCGGCGTCTCGTGGATTCAGGTTCGAGAGGACAATTTTTCGCAGTCAATGAATTCGATCTATGACGGAGCCAGCAACACACTGCTGATCGCTGAGAACATCAACGCCGGCAGTGCCGGAGTCTGGTCAAACCCCAGTCCACAGAATTGCACCTTTGTCTATCCGATCGACGCCAGTGCTGCCAATGGATTGAACTTTCCGGACCCGCCTGTGCCCTACGGGATTGACGGTACGCCGAACGCAATGCGTTATGGTGGAGAAGGCTTGCCGTTTCCATCTTCCAACCATCCCGAGATCTGCTGCTTCAGCCTGTGCGACGGGTCAACGAAAACGATTTCTGACAACATTGATCGCCGAGTCTATCTGCAGCTACTGACCTCCGGTGGTTCGAAGCCCCGTTTTTCACAGTTCCTGCCACAGGATCCACTCTCCGGCAACGACTTCTAGGTGTGCCATCCTAGCCGCGGAAGCTGTTTCCTGAGACAGCCAGAGAGTCGGTCAGTCCAGGCGGAGACAATCGCCCGTCGCCTGACTTGCCTCCATTATCCTGCCTCAGCAGACCCACGGCGCTCTGCGGATCCTGAACGATACGGTCGCCGGGATGCAGTCCGCTCAGAATGACGACTTTATCGTTGGCGATCGTGCCAGCGCGGACAGCACATTTCATAAGCGACTCACCATGCTGGAGCCAGACGAAAGTCTGGCTTCCTTCACGAACAACAGAGGACCGTGGAACCGAAATCGCGTTCGGAAGATTGGTGATCGCAAATGTCACGTCAGCATCCATCTGAGGATGCATATTCTGCCACTGAGCATCCGTCGGATGCAGGGTGGCTTCCAGCCAGTATTCCTTGATCTCCGTGCCATAGGGACTGCGAGTGCGCGCGTACATCGGAATCGAAGTGACTGTGCCGGCCACGACATCGTCTTCGTAGCCTGTGAGCCGAACTTCGACGGGCATTCCCTGAGACACTTTTGTGATAAGCGCTTCATCGACCGGGAAACTGACTTTGAATTCTGACTCGTCGGGAATTTCAAAGATCGGCTGAGAGAAGTAGACCGACTTGCCTTCCTCGATCGTTCGAATCCCGCGACTGCGGAGATACCAGTTGTTCGCATGAATGACTCGGCCGGCACGAGGAGCGCGCATGGTGCATGCGGCAATGCTCTCTTTGGCGGACGCTGCATAACGTTCATAAATCTGCAGCCGCCGTTCGTCGGCCAGCGCGTTCATTTTCGTTCGGGTCTCGATCAGGGAGTTGGTCAGTTCTGTGCGAACCAGGCCCAGTCGATAGTTGTCGACTCGATACTTCAGCTGACGCTCTATTTTGGGATGCGTATATTTTTCCAGAAGCTGCTGCTGTGTCTGCAGACGACGCAGTTGTTCTGTCTGTGATGTCGCTACCAGAGAAGCGGCGTCTCGCTCCGCTCGATTGGCCATTCCCATCATCCACATGCGGCTGATGAATCGGAGGTCATCGCTGGCTGTTTCACTTTGAACTTCCGTGACATCAATGTTCTTCTGGAGCTGCTGGATTTGCTGAGGATACTTGCCATCGATGTACTCCTGCAGTTCGAACTCGGCCGTCTGCAACGCATACTTTGCATCGGACAATCTTCGCTCTGCTGCAGCACGCTGGATTTCTTCCTGCTTGAGCGATGCCGTGACAGCCGCGTTTGCCTTGATGAGAGAGATTTCTCTGGACCGAAGAAACTCCTCGATCTCCGCCGAATCCAGCACACAGACAATGTCGCCCTCTTCGACCCATGTGCCTTCCGGTACAAGGCTCAGGATGCTGACGGTCCAGTGACATTCCGAATGAACTCGTCGCGACGAGATTGCCTCAAGCGTGCCACGCGATGTCATCATTTCCTGAAACGTGTCCGGCTGGATGGTCACGAAATCCAAATCATCCAGACGAACGCTCGGGCGCAGGGACATCGCAGCGATGCCGCCACCTAGGAGAATCGCGAAGACAACCAGAAGGGAGAATTTCCAGCCGACAATTCGACCAGTGCGTCGACGAGGACGCTCAGAATTTGCATCAAAAGCCATGATCACCTCAGGAGGGATCACCACAAACATGGCTTTGCGGTGACGGAGGCAGGAAAAGGTGGGATACAGGAGTTCGCTGGAGCGAGCTCCGGAAGGACATTTAAAACGCGAGACGCAAGAGTCTAAGAGTTTGATCGGATCTGGCTTCCCGCGAATTCTGTGAAAAGGCCTGTTTCTCGAATCTCTGGAAGACCGACCGTTGTCCGAGAAAATGTCGGCTGGTGCAAACGCCTGTCGTAAAGCCAATGGTAGCAATTACTTAGGAATGCTATCCCATTCGGATGGCAGACCTTTGGCCCAAGTCTGAATAAGCATTTGTTCAGCAGAGGGGAAACTCGCAGTGACCGCTCCATGCTCGGCTGTCAGCAGAATCTGCCGGTTTCGATACACCCGTTGATTGTGTGCGAGGTAGCGGTCATCTCCGGCACTCAGCACGACGAGTGGCGAGGTCACCTTTTGAGCCAGCTCTGTTGTATTTGCGGCTGGACTACCATGATGAGGTGCGACAAGAAGGTCACATGGCTGCAGGAGCGGGATCAGGTCGTCTTGTCCGTCTCCCTCCAGATCTCCGGGAAGACACAGCGTTGCTTCCGGTGTTTCAAACAGAACCACGAGGCTGGCCTCATTATCGGCGGTATCGCGTGATGACTCTGTTGTGTGCTGCAGGAATTGAAGCGACCATGGGTGTTCAGACATCGCGTGTTCGGAGAGACGATCCATGTGAGTCACGATAGAGAGAGGAACCTGCAGTGATTCAATTCTCGCCAGCACTTCCTGAACTTCCGGAGCCTGCGATGCAGCAAACTCGCGGCTGATACAGATCCGTCCCGCCGGCATCCTCTCCAGCAGTTCCGGCGCGGCGTTGTAGTGGTCTGCATCCGGGTGGGACAGAATCAGAATGTCGATCATGCGGTGTCCTCGGTTCCAGAGACATCGTGAAATGATGTCGGCTGCCGAGTCACCTCGGTTCATTGCTCCTGCATCCACGACAATGACTCTGTGGCCCGTTTCGATGACGACCGCGTTGCCGTGACCGACACTTAAAATGGTGCAGCGTGGTTCGGAGACAATCGGCACGCGGCACACGATCCATAATTGAACAACGACAAGTGTCAGCACCACGATCCTGAGGCACTGACGCACAACCGAACGCGCAGCCGCGGCGGACAGAATCAGCAGAACATAGTAGACCGGAAGGAACCAGGCGGGCAGATCCGGAATCATAAGGAATCCGAAGCGAACATTGGCTGTCCACGAAACCGAATAGTTCAAGGTCGCAAGCAGAAACTCAAAGACGCCACCTGAGATCACTGCGATGGGCGGGAACAGCAGTCCCGTGGCCACAAAGATGTAACCGCTGATCAGCGTCAGCGAAGAGAACGGAATCAGCAGAATGTTGACGACCATCCCCGACAGAGACATCAGATGAAACTGTGAAGCCACGAGCGGTGCGGACAGGAGCGTCACGGCCAGCATCTGATGCAGGCTTTTCCGGAGCCACGTGATCATGGTCTTCATCGTCTCCTGCGCCTGCTCCTGCCACGTCAGGGCCTCTGCAGGAGCGACACGATCGTCTTCCGGCGGTCTGCGTTCCGTCACCCATCCCAAAGCGCCGACGGCAAGGAAAGAAAGCCATGCTCCCACGTCAAATGCGATTGCCGGATCAAAAAGGAGCAGCACGAGCGCCGTCAGCCCGATCAGCGTGCCCATGCGAATCTCGCGGCAGATCAGCTGCCCGAACACACTGAACAGGATGAACACGGAGGCTCGGAGAACGGATGGACGAAGATCGGTCAAAAAGGCGTACAGCAGGCAGATCAGGCCGGCAATCAGCAGTGCGTGGTGTCTTGGGACGAGCAGGAGATGAAAGACCCGCATCAGAAAGACATACAGGATTCCCACATGCAAACCGGAGATCGCCAGAAGATGCATGGTTCCGCTGGAAACAAAGTCTCGCTCCAGATCAGTTGTCAGATGCCCGCGATTTCCCAGGAGCAGTGCTTCGGCCGTTGCGCGATTGCCAGGAGAAAGATGTTCGGCGAGCAGCAAAGCTGTCTGTTGTCGAAAGGAATTCAACAGACCGCGCGCCGACCATGGGTGATGGCTGCCCTGAAGTTCCATGGCACCTGGATGTTTCAGGAAGACCATGGCAGCGATGCCACACCGTTTCAGATGGGTCGCAAAGTCGAACTCGCCTGGATTCATCGGCGGGCGAGCGACATCCAGGCGACCAGTCAGAAGCACGCGATCTCCCCAGGCAATGTGCGATGTCGCATCTCCGTCGACCAGGACACGACATCGTCCTTTCACTGCGAGCCGTGTTTCCGGAAGTACAAGTTCGTCGACATCGAACAGAAACAGTGTCCGAGGATCTGTTGGCGCGAGAGAAGGGCCTCGCCGGGCCCCAGTGGTATCCAGCGCGGGAATGCTGCCAATTGTTCCTGACATTCTGAGAGTGGTATCTGCCAGTTCCGGCTGTTCGAGAAGAACATTCGAGAGTTCCTTCGCGCTGTGGCTGGCTTCCTGACGACTCCAGAGGACGCCGCCAAACAGGACGATGCCAAGCGACAGGAGAACGGATTCACTGCGAGCCTGGCGGTTTCGCAGAAGGAACGCGGCAAGGATCACCAATGCCGTGGTGGCCAGCAGCAGAGCGAGTTTCAGGTGCAGCCATTCGGTCAGCCAGATTCCAGACAGCATCAGCAGAGCCAGCTGGAGCGCGCGGGGTATGGCGGGGCATTGCCAGAGTGAAGACGGACGCATGGGATGAATCACTGTCAGGATGCGGATCGAAACGATGCAGCGTCATCCCTGTGGTATAACAGCAAGGCACCCTAATGAGAACTGTCGCGGCGGTTCCGGTCCAGAATGGGTTTGAGTTCATCGACAAAATCGTGAACGTCCTGAAACTCACGATAGACGGAAGCGAACCGGACGAACGCGACCTTATCGAGATCTCGCAGAGCATTGAAGACGAGCTCACCAATGCGGCGCGATGAAACTTCGCGTTCGCCATCTTCGTAGATTGCCGCTTCGACATCTCCCACAAGGCCATCAACCTGTTCGGGACTGACGGGGCGTTTGTAGCACGCCTTTTCGACGCCGGACCGGATCTTTTCCCGATCGAACGGGACGCGGGTTCCGTCTTTCTTGATGACTCTGATCGGGGACTCTTCAATCCGTTCGTACGTTGTGAAACGACGCTCGCAGCTCAGGCATTCACGCCGACGTCGGATGGAGAAATCCTGGCTGTTGCGTGAATCGATCACTTTCGTTTCGTCATGTTTGCAGAACGGACACCGCACACAGAGTTCCTTGGAGTGGGCGAAGGGAAACTGTGGTCTGCAGCCGACACACGTCCGAAACGCCGAGTCCGTATTGTAGACGTTCACCACCTCGCAGATGCAAGTGCCATCGCACGATGCGTCAATGACTGCGAAAATCTCTTTGCAGAGGTTTGTTCACTCCTGCGGGACTTTCGCTTCGAACCGGCGTGCTTATGATAGACGCCGTTCGCTGATTTGAGTGATCTTTGTGCACTGCCGGAGCGTTTCGTTCGCCTTCGAACAACGGCTTTGGTTTCTGTTTACGGACGACCGTATGTCAAACGCCCAGACTTCTCCGCCGGCAGTCTCCCCCGAAAAACCTCCCGGTGAATCAACATCATTACTGGATACCCTTCTCTACGGGGTTTCACTGCCTGAGCGTCTGCTTCGAAGTGCCGTGGGAATTACCGCCGGGACTGCTCGTGAGATCGCCGAGTTCGTCGTGCCTCAGGCCTTTCAGGATTCCAAGAGCTATGAGGTGGCGGTCCGCAATTCGCTCAACTTCCTGCTGACGTCGATTGGCTCGGTGGCTCCGTCCGAGCCAGCTGCGTCTTCAGCGGCTTCGGCATCAGCCCCCGCCAGCGCCGGAATTTCCGGGCCCGCGGGGGCAGCAGGAACGCCAGCCGATCCACAGCAGAATGATGCGGGACGATTTATCGCGAAGAAAGCGGTTGGCAACTTCATAGATATTGCCGGGCTGACGACGCTGCATGTTTCACCGCTCTGGATTCTGGCGATCGTCAGCGATGCGGCGTATGGAACTCGAGTGTATCTGAAGGAACTGGCCGATGAACTTCAGAAGCAGGGACTGATCGACGACAGCTCCACAATTCACAAAGTGGATGACGTCTTTGATGCCATTCGCAACGCCAGCGGAAAAGCGGCCAGTCAGTTTGATCAGCCGCCGCTGTCACTGGATGAACTGAAAGAGAGCCTTCGGCAAACTCGAGCGGCGCTGAATGAGATTGATCCAACGCAGCTGATTCCTGAATCCGAACTGCGCAGTTACTGGCAGCAGATGAAAGATCTGGCGACATCGGAAAACGTCAGCCTCCTCGGCGTTTCCGGCGCGCTGGCCATGCAGACTCTGGAATCGATCCGCAACGCCACCCAGGGGACATTTGCGGGACTCTTTGTGGCCGGCAAGATTGTGAATCGAAACATCTTCGGGCATTACATGGATTCGCTGGGACGCATCCACAAGCAGGGGCTCTGGGCGTCCGTTCGAAACACCTACGAACCCTTCGTTGATCTCGCATGGAACAACTTCACGCGATCTCGAAAGACGTGGACGGAGCAGGTACTGCACCCCAGCTTCTTCACCATGATTTTGCGAAAGATCAAAGGCTGGTTTGTTCGTTCGGAATCAAAATAGGACGATCCGGCGCCAGTGTGTGGTTCTGTGGAATGAGCCGAGATCGGTGAATCTTCTATTCTTCAGCAGTGAGTTCAGTGATGCAGTGGATTGATCGAGACCGAATGGCCAGTCACGTGATGGCCGGGACATTTCTGAACCTGGGCAGCCCTGCGGCCATTGAGATAGCGGCTGGGCTTGGGTTTGACTGGTTGCTGCTGGACCTTGAGCATGGTTCCGGCTCGTGGGCCGACCTGCGACCACTTCTTCTGGCCGCTCAGGGATCGACTGCTGCTCCGATTGTGCGAGTGCGATCGCTCGACGGCGATGATGTGAAGTTTGTGATGGACAGCGGGGCGGCTGGCATCATGTTCCCGTATGTCGCGAACGCTGCGGAAGCCGCGAAGGCTGTTCGGCTCGTGAAGTACCCTCCAGTGGGTGTGCGAGGCGTCGCGCAGGTCATTCGAGCCACGGACTACGGTCGGAACTGGCAGGCGTATCTGGCCGAAGCGAATTCGAAGTCCTGTGTGATCGTACAGATTGAAACTCCGGAAGCCGTCGCGGAGGCAGAATCCATGGCGGCTGTGGAAGGCGTGGACGTCCTGTTTGTGGGGCCGATGGACCTTTCCGTCAACATGGGACATCCGGGCGACTTTACTCAGCCGCTGTTTCTTCAACACCTTCAGACCGTGGTGAAGGCTTGTCAGAAATATGGGAAAGTGGCTGGGATTCTGTCGCGGCCGGAACTGGTCGAGCAGCATAAAGCTCTGGGATTTCGATTTCTGGCTCTGGGCTCGGATGCCTCTGCGATCGCACAGGGAATGACTCAGAATCTGGCCGCCCTTCGTCGTCAGGGAATGGTGGGAGCAAAGACGGACCGGTAAGAATTCCGTCGGAAAACGACACACTTCGGGCTTGGACGACGGCCGGGGAAACCTGCTGACGGCTCGGAAATCGACATGAAGCGTGGATTTTGCCCCGGAAACCAGCCGATACTCTGCTCAAAATTGGCGGAAATTAGGCGAATTGCAGCTTCGGATTGACTTTGCTGCGGCTCCGTGTATCCTGCTCCGCTTCAAATTGACCCGGTGTTCCCAGTTACTCAGGACTTTTCCTTCCATGGGCCGTACTGAACGACAAAGAGAAATTGCTCGCCGACGTAAGCGTAAAGTAGGTTTGACGAAGTTGCGCGAAAAGTTTGCTGCCTGCCGAAACGAAGGTGAAAAGGCTGAGATTCTGGCGAAGGCTCGCCGTATGAGCCCATTTGTCCAGTTTGAATAGCAAACCTGACTGCTCTGGCGACCGATCTCGGGCCAGCAGAATGAAACAACCGGAAACGGCGGCAGTTTTCTGTCGCCGTTTCTTTTTTGCGTCTGTTTAGGTTGTCGTCACTCCTGGGGTGTGGAGTTCCCGGTATCGTAAGTGTATCCTGATGACAGAGGTTGGCTCCTTCTGATTGAGGCCCTTGTTTCGGGATTTCGTGTCCATGCACAGCTTCATTGTCATGATGATCAGCCTGTGCAGTTTTGCGAACGCGGCATGCTTTTCACCATCGCGCGGAATGCCCGATGGAACATTGGATGAGAAAAAGCCGGAGAGTGCTTCTGACAGCGAAGCGATGAAGCTGCTCCAGTCGAATCCCTCCGCTGCTGCAGAGTTAGCACTGAAGAAGCTGCAGAGCGATGAAGCCCTTTCGCCTACTCAGCGATTGCAGTATTTGTGGATTCGCGGAGCCGGACTTTCCATGTCCGAAAAGCACACAGACGCACTCGATTCTTTGGACGAAGCGGCTGGTATGGCGCGGCAGAGAAGCGCGACCAAGGTTTTGCGGATGATTGTTCGCTATGCCGCTGCATCCGCTTACGAACTGGGGCAGTATGATCGGGGTAAAGCGCTGGCGGAAGAAGGACTGGCGATCTCTGCAAGGCTCGGCGATACCTCCAGGTTTACGCTGAACCTTCATAACGAACTGGCTCTGAACGAAGCGGCTCTGGGCAATCTGGACACTGCCATTCGTCATTTCCGAATCGCCGAACAGATGGCGACATCCAACAACGATTTCAATACGCGCCTGAAGATCTGGTCGAATCTTTCACAGGCGATGGATAAAGCCAGGCAGCATGATGAGGCCGTGAGGCTGGCCCTGCAGGTGATCGAAGAAGCAAGTCCAATGCAACACGGTCTGGTGCTGGCGGCGACTCGACTGAACCTTGCGGATATCTATTTTCGCCGAGGCCAGATTGGTGATGCGACGACGATGGTGAACAGTGCTCTGGCAGAAATGCCGTCGCGGGGATCCGAAAAACTGCGAGCACAGGCTGACGCAACATTGGGGCGAATTGCAATTCGTGAACAAAAGTTTTCGGTCGGACAGGAGTTGTTGAAAAAGGCCAAAGGGCGATTTGAAACGCTCGGAGATAAAGTGGCCGTTCTGGGCATTGATCAGGAGCTGTCAGTCTTGACGTCTTCCGTCAGTGCGAATGACCAGATCGAAGATCTGAAGAAGCGAATCAGCGAATCCGTGAAGACCGGTGATCCGGAATTGACGATCTCCCTTCGCAGGAACCTGATTGAGTACCTTCGGAGCGCGGGACGCTGGGAAGAAGCACTGGAAGTGCTGGAAGCCGTCTCTGCGGCAGAACATGAACATTGGGATCATCAGCTTCAGAAGGAAGTGGCGAGTTCGATTGCTGACGAGCGATTTTCCCGCAAAGAAGCAGAAATGAAGGCTCTTGCGGAAACTGCGGAAGCGGACCGTTTGCGAGCCGTGAATTCGCGGCTGTGGATTGCGGCACTGGGTGTTGCGCTTGTTCTGTTGCTGGGGCTCACATCCGGAATCTCATGGCACCTTGCGGTGAAACGCAGGAGCCTGAAGCAGCTCAACCGTGCGCATGCCGAAATCCGGGAACAGAAGCGACTGCAGCTGGAGATGGAGCGACATCTGGCTCGTCAGCAGAAAGTGGAGAGTCTTGGGTTGATGGCCTCAGGCATTGCTCATGATTTCAACAACCTGCTTTCCGGAATTGCCGGCCTTGCGGAACTCGGCAAGATGTCCGCATCCGGCAGCAGCAAGGATGATTACTTCGAGCAGATTACCTCCACATCACTTCGTGCTTCCGGACTGACCGGACAGCTGCTCCAGTTTCTGGGCAAGCCGGGATCGGAAAAAGGGAGCTGTGATCTTTCTGCCGTCACTCTGTCGGTTCACGCCTTGTTGCAGTCTCTCGCGAGGCCACGGCGCTTGATTCTGAACTCGCTGACTGAACCAAATTACGCTGCCGTTGGCGAAACTCAGTTTCAGCAGGTGCTGATTAATCTGGTGTCCAACGCCGCAGAAGCGACTCCGGCGGACGGAGAGATTACCGTTTCGTTCGATCGACAGACAATCACAGAACCGATCCTTGATGCGGTTGGGGCGGACATTACTTCGACGGCGGGCGACTACTGCCGGCTGATCGTCCATGACAACGGCAAGGGACTGGACCCGGCAACTCGCGATCGCCTGTTTGACCCGTACTTTTCGACCAAGGCTCTCGGACGAGGACTGGGGCTTTCATCGGTTCTGGGCATAGTGCGCAGCAGCCGAGGATTTGTTCGAGTGGAATCCGAGCCGGGGCGAGGAAGTACGTTCATCGTCTACTTTCCGGCCGCCGAATCCTCAGACTCGCGCGAGCCGGTGTCGGAACAGGCGGTGAAAGAACCTGTTGCCGAGACAAAGCCTTGCCTCGTTTCGGTCCCGTGTGAAATCAGTCAGCGCTCCATCGGAGTTCTTCTGGTCGACGACGAAGTCCTTTTGCTTCGATGCATTTCAGAATATCTGGAAACAAGTGGTTACACGGTGTTCGCCGCAGAGTCAGCGAGTACGGCTCTTGAGATGCTGAAGGGACATTCCTCGGAGATCGACTGCATCGTCACTGACTACTCCATGCCTTCCAGTACAGGCATCTGGCTGGCTCGAGAAGTTCGGAAAGTGCGCCCAGACCTGCCCATCGTCCTGTGTTCCGGTTTTCCAGAAGACAATCTGGCGGCTGAATCCGCGGTTTCTTCCCTGATTTCAAAACCATTTCAGCCACAGCAGCTGCTGAATGTCATCACGAGGCTGCTGTCGGCAAAGAGCGGCCAGAACTCCGCAGCGGGAAATCCGCTCGTGACTCCCGCAGCCTGACCAAGGCGTATTTTGCCGGGCCTGCTTTCCCGTCTCTGCAGCTCAGATGAAGGCGTGGAAAGAAGACTTGCGATCGCCTCTCGAGATTATTGTCGGACACAATACAGCTTCGTCCAGCTGCGAAGAAACAACTGGTCGTCAACGGCAACCGGAGACGCATCAAACGTGTCTGCAATGACGTTCTTTGCCAGCACTTCGGCCGAATCGTCATCTCGGACCACGACCATGGTTCCTTCACGTCCGACAAAGTAGACACGACCGGCAGCGATCAGGGGAGACGCGTAGGTATTGCCAATCCCCAGTCGCTGTTTTTCAACGAGAGGCTTTCCCGTGTTCAAATCGAGTACTGTCAGTATGTCGTTGTTGCCTCCGGTGAAATACAGGCGGTGTCCACTGGCCGCAGGAGATGGAACATACGGTGTTCCTTCAGTGTGACTCCATCGGATCTTCGGTGACCCGGTGACATCTCCCGCGGCGTTGACGGGAATCGCGAACGCTGCCGCTCCCTTGTAGCCGCTCATCAAAACGACGATGTCTTCAAATCGGACTGCCGAAGGAATCGCGTTCGTCGTCTGCCCGCCGCACTCCCAGACAACCTCACCGTTTTTCACGTCGTAGGCTCGAGCTTTGCCGGAGCCATTGACGATCGCAAGCGTATGGTCGCCATCTTTTGTGATCAAGGGAGTATTCCACGACGTTGCTTCACCGGGACGTTCCTTTCGCCAGCGTTCTTCGCCCGTTGATTTGTCGAGCGCCACGATGAAGGAGTTCTCTTCCTGATCCCAGTTCACGATCAGCAGCTCGCCGGCAATCGCGGGCGTGACGGCTTCCCCCCAGCCGAAGCGAGTATTCATGTCACCGAGATCTTTTTGCCACAACAGATCTCCCGTCAGTGAATAAGCGAAGATCCCGCGTGAACCAAAGGAACAGAAAATCGTGCGGCCATCGGTAACTGGTGATCCCGCCGCATATGTGTGCGTTGGATGAGTCCCCTCGTGCGGCACCTGCTCAGTGGCCAGCTTTTGCCAGAGAATCCCGCCTGTTGATCGATCAATGCTCGTGACCCGGAATTTGTAGTAGACTCCCGGTGGCTCAGTCTTGGAATCTGCTCGCTTCACTGGCGGCTTTTCCGCAGGCCGGTCAGTCGCTTCCGCGGAAAGGACAATCACCTGGTTTCCAATGACAATCGGAGTCGCCGACCCTTGGCCGGGGATGTCGGCAACCCAGGCCACATTCTTTGTGGCACTCCATTCAACAGGAGGATTTGCGTTCGTGGCAGCCACACCATTGGCGGCGGGACCTCGCCACTGTGGCCATTCGGCTGTGTCCTGAGCCTGACACACCAGTAATTCGATCAGAAGAAGCAGATGTCTCATGGTTTTGACTCGCGGCGAGGTTAATTGAGGCTGGCGTTTGGCGGACTGAATGGTGGGAAGTGGAAGTGTACTGCGAGGATTCCCGATGTCCAAATTGAGCGAAGGTGATGCAGCCCCGGACTTTTCTGCCACGGCAACCGATGGCAGACAGATCCGCCTGAGCGATTTCGTTGGACGAACGGGGCTTGTGGTTTTCTTTTACCCGAAAGACGGCACTCGCATCTGCACCGCCGAAGCCTGCGCGTTTCGCGATTCATACACACTGTTCACTCAGGCTGGCTTTGAGGTCATTGGGATCAGCGGAGATTCGGCGGAATCCCATTCGCAGTTCGTCTCGGAACATCAGCTGCCTTTCCCTCTGATTTCAGACCAGGATGGTTCACTGCGGCGACTGTTCAGCGTCCCCAAAGTCCTGGGACTTCTGCCGGGTCGAGTGACCTACGTGATCGATTCTGCGGGCAAAGTCTGCAGGATTTTTTCAGCCGCATTTGCCAGCGAAGAACATGTTCAGCAGGCCCTGAAGTCCATTCGATCGGCTTCAGGTGGATTCGTTCCGGCGTAATTCAGCCGCGAGTCGCTTTCCGTCACCCGCCTCGCCCGCGGTGAATCAGCTGCAAGGTCTGCTGGAATTCGCTGCTGCATTTGAGGCGTATGCTGTTTGAGGGTCGGCGTTCCGTGTATTGTGCGACCCTCCATCCTGGAACTTGGAAAACGAGAAGGGGCATCGCATGAGGAGTGTCGGTGAAGGAAAGCCGGTGCCTGAACGATCGAGGCGTCGGGGGTTTACTCTGATTGAGCTTCTGGTTGTGATCGCCATCATTGCCATTCTTGTTGCGATCCTGCTTCCCGCTGTGCAGCAGGCCCGTGACGCAGCTCGACGAACTCAGTCGAAGAACAACCTGAAGCAGCTTGGACTGGCTGCCGCTAACTTTGAAGATGTGCACAGGCATCTTCCCAACAGCGGTGGCTACGATTACTCCGTCACGCCCGGAAACTCTTCGCCGTATCAGACGCGATCGCAGGGCGTCGTTGTTCCAACACCGAATGTTTACACGTTCATTCCGGGCTATGGACAGTTTCGTCCTCGCTGGGGCGATCCTTCGCGCCTGCCCAAACATCAGCTCGGTTCAACGCTTTATTCTCTGCTGCCGTTTCTCGAGCAGGCGGCACTCTTCGAGAATCCGCTGGCCTGTTACAGCACGCCTCTTCCCGTCTTTTACATGCCGTCACGCCGAAGCGGAGTGTTTCAGGCACCGGCTGTTGATCCCGTGTATCCGGGCTGGAATTACAATGACAGCGGAGCAGGTCCGAGCGCGAGAACTGACTACGCCGCGAACGAACTGGTTTTCTGGACGACGTATGCCGGCTGGGGCAAAGTGACTCAGTACCGCGACATCACCGACGGAACTTCAAACACGATCTTCTTCGGCGAAAAGGCACTCGCACAGTCGGCTTATCAGGCCAGAGTCATGTACTGGGACGAACCATGGATCCTGGGCGGAAACGGTGGTGTTGGACGTTGCGGATATGAACTCTACAACGACATGCAGCTGAACAGCTTTCCGGACCGCGTGAACGGCGCGGGCTGGAATGATGGTCAGTATTCGTGTGGTGGAGGCAACTGGGGAACACCCAGCCCCGGAGGTCCTCAGTTTGCGATGGGTGATGGCAGCGTCCGTGGACTCAGCTTTCACATCGACAAGACGGTCATGCATCATCTGATTCGCCCGGCAGACGGGAACGCGGTGACACTCGAATGAGACTCTTTGGAACCACGATCTCCCCTGCCCTGCCACTGCGATCTCATCTGCATCGAGAGTTCACAGTCAGCAGCATGCGCTTTGTGATGTGTCTGATCGTACCATTGCTGATTGGTGGCTGTAGTGGTGAACAGCCTGCGCTGGTTCCTGTGACGGGGAAGGTCGTGATGCAGGGAAAAGGCGTTACGGCTGGTGCGATCTACTTTCACCCGGACGCCGCGAATACCTTCCAGAACGATTCACCCAGCAGCCAGTTGCAGCTGGATGGCAGTTTCACCATAAAGACGTTTCCGTTTGGTGAAGGCGTTCCTACCGGACGATACAAGGTCACCCTCGTTCCTGAGCTGGCTTCAAGGCTGCAAAAACCCGAGTACGGATCTGTGGAACAGACTCCCTGGGAAATCGAAGTGAAAGATCAGGCGATCAGGGACACGGTGTTTGAGGTTCTGTGAGGGGGAAGGGGCGCGGTTCCTGGTTCCTCGTTGGTGGTTCCTTTTGGGAAAGAACGTCCGGATGTTTGATCGCTCCGTTCGCAAGGTGATCGATCCGCTGCTGGCGATTCCCGCGCGAGGATTGGTGCGATGGGGCGTTTCGGCCAACATGATCACGGTCGTGGGATTTGTGATGGGAATGTCGGCCTGCGGTGCGATTGCGTGTGGCTGGACTCTGGCTGGGCTGGCGTTGATTCTTCTGAATCGACTGGCGGATGGACTCGACGGAATGGTCGCGCGACAGCGCCAGCCTACTGACCTCGGCGGGTTCCTGGACATTGTGCTGGATCTGGTGTTCTACAGCGGCGTTCCCATGGCGTTCGCCTGGCACGATTCTTCTCGACTACTGCCCGCATGTTTTCTGATCTACAGTTTCATCGGCACGTCCGGATCATTCCTGGCCTTTGCGGTGATTTCTGCGAAACGTGGCATCACAACCGATCAGGAAGCGAAGAAATCGTTCTTCTATTCTGTCGGATTGATGGAGGGAACGGAGACCGTTCTCTTCTTTATCGTTTTCTGCCTGTTTCCATCCGCATTCAATTCGCTGGCGGTCATCTTTGGAATTCTCTGCTGGGTCACAACGCTGATCAGAGTTCTTCAGGGCGTCCGAGTCTTTCGGAAGTGAGCCTTTCTCACGTCACGCAGTCAGGTGCCATCCGGCACACTCGCCTGAGCCTGCCAGAAGCGAATTTCCGCCGGGATTCCCGTCGCTTCATCGCTCATGAAGGCGTTGCGATCCGCATACAGGTGAAGCGATCCGCTGCTCAGGCGACCGAACTCATGCCCCACCGTCAATGCTTCTCGCACGTCATGCGTGACAAATACAGAGGTCAGTCCAAACTGATGACTCAGTTCCGCAAAGAGCTGCTGCATCTGCCCCCGAGTCCTTGCGTCCAGGCTGCAGAATGGTTCATCCAGCAGCAGCAGGTAAGGCCGGGCGAGGATCGCGCGTGCAAAGGCGACTCGCTGCTTCTGTCCTCCGGAAAGCTGTGACTCGTACTTGTGAGCATGCTCCTGCAGGTCGAGGACGGACAGCATCTGCTGAGTCTGCTGCTCAATGTCGAATCCTGGTCTCCCCTGTATGCGCAGGGCGAAACCGATGTTTTCCGCGACGTTCAGATGTTCGAACAGCAAGGGTTCCTGATCAAGGTACAGGATCCCTCGCTGCCGAGCATCCATGTCAGCGACCGATGTTCCATTCAGAACAACATCTCCCGCAGCCACAGGAACAAAACCAGCCAGCGTTCGAAGCAGCGTCGTCTTGCCGCACCCGGATTCACCCAGCAGCACCAGGGTCTTTCCCGCGCTGACGGAAAATGAAACCTCGTTCAGGACGGCAGTTGTTCCGTAACTCACGCTGAGACTTCGAACGTTCAGCATGATTCGCGATGGCTCAGTCATGCTTTCCATTCCCTTCTGTCCTGTGTTGCTGCATTCCCAGCGGACACATGATCACCGCGTGCGAATGTACTGGGACTGTGATCCAGAGCCACGGACGCAGCCGACAGTGGCGTACGTCCGGACACAGACGCCCATATCAGACCGGCGATTGCCGGAAGCATCAACAGCATCGATGCCAGCGCGGCCTGATTCGTGCTGGCTTCTCGAATGTACGCAAAGAGTCTCACTGTGACCGGCACAACTTTGCCGCCGCCAATCACCGATACAAGCCCATAATCCAGCCAGGAATACAGCGCAGTCTGGATCAGGCAGAATCCGACCAATCCTCGGGACTGCGGCCATACCGCATGACGCCAGACATCCAGCCGGCTTCCGCCCAGAGTCCGGACAAGGTTTTCAAGCTTCTCTGTCCGAACTCCAAAAGCGCCGCGGAAGTAGTTCGTCGCAAAACTTGTCGCGAACAAGCTGTGGACAAGCAGAACTCCCGGGAACGTTCCCGCCACATGGATTCGGATCGCAAGGTCATACAGGCAACTGCCGGCAATCACTGGAGAAATCACAAAAGGCACAAACACCAGAAACAGCACGACTACACTGGAGATATGACGCAGGCTTCGAGCCAGCATGAAACCTGTTCCCGTGGAAACGACGGCTGTTGTAAGGCTCAGGATAATCGAAGTCACGACCGACCAGATCAGTCCACTTCCATCCACAAGTCCGTGTCGCCAGGGTCCGGCGTCCAGACGATCGGGCAGCAGGCGAGGAAAAGTCCAGCCACTCCCCAGCGACAGTCCAAGCAGAAACAAGAGTATTCCAGCGACGCTCGCCGCCACCAGCCGAACCAGCCATCGTGCGGCCGAACGGTTGTCATCCGGAATCTGTCCCGTTCGTCGGATGTTTGTTCGACCGGTGCTGGAATCCATGCCTTGATGTCGCTGACGTCGTTCATTCATCGCGACGTCTCCATGCAAGGAACAGCATGAGTCCAAGACTGACGATCGCAAAGTAGACTGTGGCATGAACGAACGCTTCCGGGCGCTGAAGCAGGTTGAACTGTCCGGAACGCTTTTGAATCAGCACAGATGACATCATCGGATACTGCACACCCAGCAGCAGAGGAATCTCGTAGCTGCCCAGCATCCAGAGAAAATTCAGCAGCAACATCGATCGGCTGCGGTGAAGCAGCATCGGCATGGCGACCTGCAGTCGAGCCTGTCTCCGGGAGGCACCAAGCTCCATGGCCAGTCTGATGTAGCGATCAATACGAGTGGTCGACCAGAGTTTCAGCAGATACAAAATCAGTGCCGGGCACTGACCGAGAATTCCGGCCACGATGATACCGACGGCCCAGGAGTCATTCACGAACACGGGAAACTCAGCAGGCGCTTCAATCAGCCCTGCCGTCACGCAAAGTCGAGCCAGCAGTCCGCCGGGATTCAGCAGCTGATAAATCAGGAAAGCCAGCACAATCGCAGGCATGGCAAGCGGCACGCACAACAGTGAAGTCAGCCATTGAGATCGTCGCGTCTCCGGGACCAGCAGCACAAAGCTCATGGAGATGCTGGTCGAAAGCAGTGTCACCACGAACGAAACTCCACCGCCATAGGCAAGACTGATCAGGGCGTTGCCCGAAAGAAAAGCGGTCCTCCAGTGCTTCGTCGTCCATCCGTCCGACAGCAGTCCGATTGCACCTGTGCTGTAGAGCAGCGAATAGCCGACGATCCACGCGACCGGTGCTGCAAGAACCAGCAGCGCGAAGATCCTCGGCAGGCGATGGCCGCATTGAACAAGGATCCTGCTGATTCGGTTACTGCGAAGCACGTTCGATAATCTCGCGTCGGAGGTCGGCATCAAGACGCATCATGATCTCCGGCGATGGTTCCATCAGCGCGCGAGGCTTGAGTTCTTCCCTGGGAGCAACTCGCGTGCGACCATCCACGTGGTGAAACCTTTCCTGCCATTCCTGTGGCAGTTTCTCAATTGCCAGGATGGTGCCATCTCCCCAGACGGCTGGCTGAGCTTTGTGCAGCTGAGCTTCGAATGAAAGGAGGAAGTTGGCGACGACCATGGCACCCGCCTTGTTCGGTGCGTTTATTGGAATCCCCAGGTAATGGCTGTTGCGAATCGTCCCGGATTCCAGCACATACCCGCGAGCTGTCTCCGGCAGAATTCCCTGGATCACTTTGTTGTCGACTTCTCCATCATTGTTGCTCATCGTGAAGTCCACTTCGCCGTTCGCGAACAATTGATGCAGGTGCGTCACACCCTCCGGAAAAGTTCTGCCTTCGCGCCACAGAAGGGGCTGAATCTCTCTGAGCCATCCCCAGAGCTTTCCTGACGCTGCCTGATATTTTGCTTCGTCGAATGGGCCATCCAGCGACTTCGGGCCTCCGGCGAAGTCGTACAGCAGGCATTTCAAAAACGTCAGACCGGTGAAGCCCGTATCGAAGGTGAACCGGCCTGGATGATGTCGAATCCAGTCATCCAGCTGCTGACGATTCATGGGAGGCTCAGTCACTGTGGTGCTGTTGTAAATCAGAGCCAGTTGCACGCTTCCCAGAGGACACTCGTATCCTTCGACCGGTTGCTGAAAATCCATCGACACAAACGGGCTGGCCCAGTCAACGTACTGGTCGTTGGGAAGACGATCCGTGAACGGACCTGCCAGCGCATTCAGCTTTCGAAGCTGATAGAAGGTCTCGCCGTTGATCCAGACCAGATCGAAATCACCCGCCAAGCGACCAGTCTCCAGGTCAACCATAAGTTTGCTTACCAGCATGTTGCCCTGAGTCCCGATTTGTTCGAACGTGATGTTGTGACGTTCCCTGAGCTCTCGCGCGACCCATTCCTTCATGAAGGCATTGATCTGCGGATCTCCGTCCCACATGCCGATGCGAACCGTGGACCCCGCCGCCGCCCTTTCGATCTCCGGCCATGAACCACCCGGCAGCGCTGAAGGTTCAGTCTGTGAGCCGCCGCATCCGGCGATACTGAGCATGCAAAGGATGCAAAGCAGAACCCGCCGGATTCCAATCCCATGAGTTTCGGCGGTGAACCAATTGTGTGAAGCGATGGACCGCACTAACATGGCCCCGAGTTCCCTGCGGCCGAAGAGAAACAGTCTGACAGACGTCAGGTTATCCTCAGCGCAGTGACCGTCAATGGTGAGCAAGCGTGGCCAAAGAAGTTTTCGATGCCGAATTCTGCGCCGAGCGACTGAAAGCGCTCAGTGATCCGCATCGACTGCGCATCGTTCAGGCTTTGCGAACCGGGGAACTGACCGTTGGCGATCTCGCGGAACTTCTGGAAATCGAACTGGTGAACGTTTCACATCACCTGAAAATCCTGAAGTACGCCAGTCTGGTCGAAGTGCGTCGAGACGGGCGATATATGTACTATCGCCTTCATTCCGATCTCTACTGCACCGACAAAAAAGGCTCGCAGCATCTGAACCTGGGCTGCTGCCGCCTGGAAGTCAAAAGCGGCAGCTGAAGATCATCGACGTCCGGCAAATCGCCCCGCGCAGATTTTGGGAAGGCCTGCAAAGCGTGAACTCTCTATTCAGATACTGCCCCTTTCCGGCATCCTTCGTTCTTCTGATCATCGTCGCTTCGGTTACGATAGCGGATGACAAAACAGCCCCACCGGTCGATCATTATCCGCCGTCGCTGTTGCCGGATCGAGTTGTGCTGACGTGGACCGGTGATCCCGTTCATACTCAGTCAGTCACGTGGCGAACCTCAACAGACGCCGGTAAGACCGTCGCGCAGATCACGGTCGATGACGGAAGTCCGAATCTCGAAAAGAACGCGAAGACCGTGCTGGGTTGTGCGACTCGCCTGAAGACGGATTCGAACGAAGCGCTCTTTCACTCCGTCACGTTTGAAGGACTCACACCGAAGACTCGATACGCCTACCGAGTCGGCCATGAGAAAAACTGGAGCGAGTGGTTTCAGTTCCAGACAGCCAGTGAACAGCCCGAGCCATTTTCATTTCTGTATTTCGGCGATGCTCAGAACGATCTTCGTTCCCGATGGTCGCGCGTGATTCGGGCGGCCTACCGGGATGCTCCCAAAGCCGCGTTTATGGTTCATGCGGGTGATCTGATCAACACAGCAGAAAAAGATCAGGACTGGGGCGAATGGTTCGGAGCCGGCGCGTTTCTGAATGCCATGGTGCCCAGTGTGCTTGTTCCCGGAAATCATGAGCAGGCGAAAGTCGATGACAAGACTCGACGTCTGTCACATCACTGGAGACCATCATTTACGCTGCCGCAAAACGGCCCGGCAGGTCTCGAAGAAAGCTGTTACACACTGGTCTACCAGGGCGTTCGAATGATCGCACTCAACAGCAACACCCAACTTACCGAACAGAAAGACTGGCTGGAGAAGACTCTGGCAGCCAACACAGAGAAATGGGTCATCTGCACGTTTCATCATCCGATTTTTTCCACCGGGAAAGATCGCGACAACAAAGCGCTGCGTGAATTGTGGAAGCCAGTGTTTGACAAGTACCGAGTTGATCTGGTGCTCACCGGACACGACCACACGTATGGCCGAACAGGCATCACAACTCCAGCGCCAGCTGCGGACCTGAGTGCTGCAGTCAATGCGGGAACCGGGTTGAGTACCGTCGATCAGTTCACTGGAACGGTCTACGTGGTCTCTGTCAGCGGACCCAAGATGTACAACGTTCAAAAGCGAACCTTCATGTCCCGCCATGCTGAGGATACTCAGCTGTACCAGATCATCCGAATCGATGGGGATCGCCTGATCTATGAAGCCTACACGGCTGCCGGAAGTCTCTACGACGCGTTCACTCTGACGAAACAGCCCGGAGCTCCGAACCAGCTGGTGGAACAAATCCCCGAGACACCGGAACGACTCCGCCCACCCGTCGAAGCCGTCCCCAAGTCCGCCGCAGAGGCGTTAAAGTAGAACGGTTGTCCTCAGCCGTTTCCCGCCCACCGCTGAACAGGGGAGCGATTGAAGACAATCGCTCGACACTTTGCGGCAAAACTCGCCGGAAGCGGGTTCCGGTGGC
>CAZIGZ010000075.1:26091-30550 GCA_964538835.1 uncultured Chitinophaga sp.
AAAAGCCGCTATTGTCGAAGGACAACAGCGGCAGGAAGCGGGTTCCGGTAGCGGAAAAGTGCCGGTTATGGGCGGAGAGTGCTCTTTCCCCAGATTCTCCTCTTTATTAGACTTCGCGCCGGACGGCAGCTTACCGAGGTTTCGCGACGTACCAAATTGGGTCTCGATGTGGCGTCTTCGGCTGCCAATAATGGAGTGATGGTCTCGTTCGATGGCGGCTTCTGAGGTCGGGTGGATTTCTGCATCCCGAATTTTGACGCTGACGGCCACGAACGAATTCGACGGCCTTGAGGTCAATGCCAGTCGAAGTGATGGTTTTCGGGCCGGATCTCGGAAGGGACTCTGAACAATGGCGTTTCATCCGCAACGCTTTATTCATGCTGCCAATCTTCGTCTGGACGTTCCGGTCAGCGTCCATACGTCCGAAACGCTTTCCGATGAACTGCGCATGGCGTTTGAGGACGCGACGCTGTTCGCCTTTGATGAAGTCATTGAAGGCTGCATCAAACGAGATGTCGACTTCCTGCTGCTCTCGGGCAATGTCTTCGTCGAAGCCGATCGCAGCCTGCGCGCAAGACTCGCGCTGCTGAAGGGCTGTCGTCGGCTGGAAGAGTACGGAATTCACGTCTTCGTGCTGCCGGGAGACGCTGATCCTCCGGAAGCATGGCGAGCCATTCCGGAACTCCCGGAAAATGTCACTGTGTGCTACAGCTCTAGTCCAGAGCCGATGGAGCTGTATCTGAACGACGAGTTGGCAACGACGGTTTCCGCGTCGATCTGGTTTGGGGAAGCCGACGACTTTGGAATTCAGGTGCTGGCCAAAGGGGGCGAAGGCGTACAGCCGTTTCGAATCGGCGTCGTTTCCAAAGCCAAGTATGAAGAAGCCAGACGCATGGCGGCGATGGCGGCCTCAGCGTCGGATGAAGTGCTTTCCACTTCGTTGCCCAATCTTGCGTCCGGTGAGAAGCTCGAGCAGCCAGCCGCGACCGCCGAAGGAGTCGATGAATCGACGACCGTCTGGCGTTCCATCGATGCGGAAGATGGCGAACGTCCTCGGAAACTGGGCGGCAGTTCGGCTCGCAGGATTACTCGATCACTGGAAACCCTGGAAGCCGGTCCAGCCGACAGTCATCCGTCACTTGATCCTGGCTTCATGTCGTACGTCGACGAGATGATGCACGAAGGCCAGCTGAACTTTCTGGCGCTCACCGGCGAAATGTCGCGTACAACGTTGTGGCGTGAAGGGGGCGTCGTTCACTGTCCGGGAACCACGCAGCCTCGCAGTCAGATGGAAGCGTCAGGCGGCGCGTGTTCGCTGGTGGAAGTTTCGGCTTCTGGTGAAGTCCGCATCAGTCCGCTCGACACAAGCTGCGTTGACTGGAAGCAGATTGAAGTGCAGGTCGAAGGCAGCACAACGCTGTCCAGTATGCTTCAGCAGATGAAGACGCGTCTGATCGAACTCAAGCCAGGCGTTTCAGACCGCATCTGGTCGGTGCAGTGGATACTGCGAGGCGCGTTGCCGGTTCTGCAGATGCTGACTCGCAGTGATCTGGAAGTGGCTGCCACGGTCGAGCTGGACGAGCTCAGCCATTCCGGCCGCACCATTCGACTTCTGCACGATATACGCACCATTCCGACATCGTGGCCGGTCGGAGATCCTCCGACGGCTCTGGCGGATCAGTTTCAGCTGTTTATCACACGTTCCGGATTGCTGTCTGACGATTCGCTTCAGGCGATGATCGATGGGGATTCGGAACTGACTACGGGCTGGAAACAGCGTCTGACCTCACTGCTGCCGTCACTCGATCCGGAACAGATCCTGGCGCGGATGCGAGTCGATGGCGCGGGCTGGTTTGAACCCAATTATGGCGTGGAAGTCGAAGAAGAGCTTCCGGAGTCACCGGACGATCTGACACTCAGTGACGACGATTCGGCATCTTTGCGAACGACGGAGTCAGAAGAGGCGTACGACGAGGAAGAAGAAGACACAGACGAGTGAGAAGTGACGCCTGACTCAGGCATCGCTGGTCCAGCCAGACTTCTGGTCGAACGCCGGACCAGCCTCCCGGAGGCGTGAAGGAACACGGCATGAAGCTGACGGAAATTGATATCGATCGCTTTCGCATCTGGCGCAGTCTGCTGCTGCGCCTGGATCCGAACGGACTGAACGTCATTTATGGACCGAACGAAGCGGGCAAGACAACGCTCATGCGCTTCATTCGTTCCACGCTGTATGGTTACGAACCACTGGCGACGGAACCCGCATGGCATCGTCCTGATCCTTCGCAACCGTGGCGTGGTGCGCTGCGCTGTGAGCATGGTGGACGTACCTGGCGAATCTTCCGCCGTGCCGAACTGGAAGGTCGAGGCCGTCTGAGACTGTCTGGCGGCCCGGAAGGACTGGATCGCGAACTTGCTCTGAACAACATTCTGTCCGAAACCACGGAAGATGTTTACGCCGACATCTTTGCCGTAGGCGTTCGTGAACTAAACCAGCTGGCGACACTCGGTACGAATCAGGTTGCCGAATACATCTATGGCCTGTCCCTGGGTCCTCAGGGTCGTCAGATTCTGGACGCGCTGTCTTCCGTTCGTGAACGACAGGCGTCGATGTTTGGTGACGATCAGAAGAGCGGGCGAATTCCGCAGCTGTTCGAACAGTACGCGGAGCTTTCCGGGCATCGCAGAAATTCCGGAGCCGCTCGGGACAAGCATGCGAAACTGACTCGCCGGCGTCGTGAGCTGACTCAGGAAATCGATGAACTGCAGGAGCGTGAGTCGTCGATCAGCAATGAGCTGCGAGGCCTCCGGTTCCTGCAGAATTGTCACAAGCCCTGGAAGCGAACAAAGGAACTTCAGGAAGAACTGTCGAAGCTGCCAGTCATCTCCGTCAACCCGACGGAAGCGATCAAGCAGTTGTCGTCTGCTGAAAAGGACATGCAGGAAGCGGCCAGTCGCCGCGACAAGCTGAACGACCAGGCGACTCAGCTGAAGGCTCAGGCCGAACGACTTCAGACGGACGCTGCGTTCGAAAAGGAACGGTACGCGATCCAGAGTCTCGTCGATCAGGCGGACTGGCTGCGACAGATCGAAGAACAGATCCGAACGGCCGAAGAGCGCTCTTCCGAACTTCGCCGCGAACTCAATCACCAGATGACAGCTCTGGGCGAAGGCTGGTCCGTTGATCGGCTCAATTCCGTCGACACGTCTCCCGCTGCGCACAATCGTCTGCTGGAGGCCGCACGTCGCTACCAGGATGCTTTGCAGCATCGCGGGAAACTGCGCCGCTGGACTCGCAGCATGACGCGCCGCAGCGGCCGCGAACTGGTCGAACTGAATGCTCAGCTTGATGAGCTGGGTATGCCGGTTGACATGGCGATCGAAGAAGAACAGGCTCGACTGAAAGAGCTGGAGAACCTTGGCCGGCTGCGCCTTCAGGAAGAACAGCTCGCCCTGAAGATTCAGACGGTCCGTCGAGTCCTCGAGCGAGTCGACGTCGAAGAGACGATTCCGGAATGGGTCGACAAGACCATCACCATGATGGGCTGGATCGGCGCGGCGCTGTGTCTGTTTGGTATTGCGACGTTTTCGCTGGGCGGTGAACCTCAGCGAGCCCTTGGCGGGGCACTGGCCGCCGCAGCCTTTGGCTTTGCGGGAATCATGTGGTGGGCGGTTCGCAACGGGCTGCGAAATCATTTCGATTCCACTGTCGGCATTCGTCTCGACGACATTGCTGATGAAGCTCGTCAGGCCGACCGTCAGCTTCGGCTGCTGCAGGAACGCATTGAACGCATGGCGAATCTGGATCGTACGGGTCGTCGCCGAGACGAAGCGGATCCGGAATGGAATTCACCGACTGCGGAGATGGTCGATCGCATCGGCGATTGTTCTCAGCGGATTGCGGACCTCGGTGTTCTTCAGCGCAAGCAGTTGCGAGCTGCCTCGCGACGCATGCGACTGAGTATGCTGCGAGATCGATTCAAGGCATCGCAGAACGCTCTGAACGCTGAGCGTCAGGAATGGTGTCGGCTGCTGAATTCGATCGGCATGGCCGAGACTGTCCATATCGAACAGGCGTTCGAGTGGTGGCGACGCATTCAGGACGTTCGCGAAATGCTGACCCAATGGCGCAACTCCGCGCCGGAAGTCGAAGGCCTCAAGCGTATGTTTGAAGCCATGCGAATTCGAGTCGAGCAGCTGGGGACTCGCCTGGGCGGCAATCGCAAACTGAACTACGCTCGGCCTCTGGAAGTGCTGACTGCATGGCAGCAGCAGCTGAAGACTCACGATCGCGATCGTGCGGAAAAGGAACGCCTGCTGACCGACGCGGAAACTCGAACCCGCGACGGGATTCACGCTCAGCACCAGTATGAAGCCGCCGAGCTTCGACGCAGTGCGATTCTGGCACGCTCTGGTGTTTCGTCACGCGATGAGCTTGTGCGTCAGCAGGAGATTGAAA
>CAZIGZ010000076.1:0-30413 GCA_964538835.1 uncultured Chitinophaga sp.
CGTGGTTTGAAAGCAGCGCCATGTCTGTGCGTTTGAGGCGAGTGGCCTTGGCATAACGAGCGTGCAAGAACGGGTTCGCCTGACGGCGAAAGTCCTGCTCGGCAAGCAGGACCTACAGTAGGTGCCGCTTGCCGAGCGGCACTTCGCGGCCCCGCCGCGACCAGCGACCAGACGAGTCGCCATTGGTCGTCTGGCGGCCGTGGTTTGAAAGCAGCGCCATGTCTGTGCGTTTGAGGCGAGTGGCCTTGGCATATCGAGCGTGCCAGAACAAGGTTCGCCTGACGGCGAAGGTCTCGCCCGGCAGGCGAGACCTACTAAATCGCCGCGATTGTTGGCGATTGACTGAATCGGTAAATTCCCTGAAAACCAGCCTGTGTCCAACGCACGAATTCTGGCGGGAGACTTCACATGGTAACGTTTCGCGATTACACGTTTCTCGGGATGACTCAGAGTCTTTGTCCAGATTGTCTGGCGCTGGTGCCGGCGAAGGTGATTTCGCGGGAGGGGCGTGTTTACTTTCGAAAGACGTGTGCGATTCATGGCGTGCGAGAAGACTTTGTCTGCAGCGACGTACGCTGGTTTGATCGGACGGATTACAGTCTTCCTGGAAAAGTGCCGGAGACTTTCGGTGTCTCCCCGGACCGTGGGTGTCCGTTCGATTGCGGGCTGTGCACGGAGCATGAACAGCACACCTGCATCGGGTTGCTGGAGATCAATTCGGCCTGCAATCTGGAATGCCCGATGTGCTTCGCGGTCAGTGGGCCGGGTGGAAGTCACCTGAGCTACGAAGACTGTATCACGGCCATTGATCGGCTCGTCGAGATTGAAGGGCGGCCGGAGATTCTGCAGCTGTCCGGCGGCGAACCCACCATTCATCCGCAGTTCCTGGACATTCATCGCTACGCGTGTGATCAGCCAATTGACATTGTGATGATCAATACCAACGGCATTCGTCTGGCCCGAGACCGTGAGTTTCTGGAAGCGGTGGCCGAGCGTCGCAAGCGAACGGAAATCTACCTTCAGTTCGATTCCTTCCGCGACTCGGGCACGGAAGTTCTTAGAGGTGCATCGCTGGTTGAAACAAAGCTGAAGGCGATTGAACGACTGGGCGAAGTCGGACTGAATACAATTCTTGTGTGTACTCTTCAGCCCGGCATCAATGACGATGAGATCGGGAAGATCGTCGAGTTCGGAGTGCAGCGTCCGTGGATCACAGGCGTCAGCTTCCAGCCCGCGACCTACAGCGGCCGGTATGTTCTTCCGGAAACTCTGGAACAGCGCATCACGTTTCCGGACGTCATCAAGGCCGTGGCTGCTCAGGCAAACGGCTGGGCCGAATCGGACTTCGCTCCTCTTCCGTGTGCTCATCCAAACGGCCACACGCTTTCCTATGCCTATCGGTCCGGAAACCGAATCACCCCGCTGGCTCGATTTGTAGAACTGGAAAAGCACCTCGATCTTCTGTCCGGACGCATCACGTTCAATCGTGAACGCGCCAGAGAACTGATCGGCGAATATCTGTCTCGTCAGGCCTGTGGAGGTGGAGACTGCGGCTGCGGCGATGTGAGCCTCGGGATGACTCCGGCGTTCAGGGCAGGGCAGGCCAGTTCGCCGCTGAGACTTCTGAATGTTCCCGGATTGTCAGGAACAAATTCCGAAGCAACACCATCGCCTGGTGAAAGCGTGCCGCCGGAAGTGATGCAGGACGCCATGCAGTTCTTCACCCGAGCACTCACGGAACAGCTTCATCCGAAAGACATGTTCCGGATCACGACCACGACGTTCATGGATGCGTACAACTTTGACGTCCGGCAACTGATGAAGGAATGTGTGCACTTCGTTCTGCCGTCGAAGCACGTCGTTCCATTCTCTGCCTACAACGTGCTCTACCGACCTGGCCACGTGGCTCTTCCTCCGCTGACCGATCGCATCACTCGTCCGGCCCCTCACGCCGTCGCCGCCGTCGCGAAATAGGGGAAGGGGGGATGGTTCTTGGTTCGTAGTTCTTGGTTGATGGTTCTTGGTTGATGGTTCCCCTGGCTCTGCTCTTTGCCCTCCGCCCTCTGCTCTTCACTCCTCACTGCAACGCTTTGGAAGAAAGATCATGTCGAACCCCTACGAGACTCCTCAGGCTGGTGGAAACTCTGGAACTGACTGGGCGATTACAACCACCGTGCCAGCGGAACAGGCGGCTCAGGTCGTTGCGGAGTTCTTTCAGTCAGAAAAGTACAAGCTCGAATCGGGTTCCGCGACGGACGGCTACTACGGCATCGGAAGCAACCTTCTGCGCATGCTGCTTGGTGCTCTGATCAAGCGATGCCGTTTCCACGTGAAGGTGCAGTCTGGCGCAACCGGAACTGTCATCACCGTCGAAAAGGGAATGTCCGGAGCGATGGGTGGCGTGATCGGATACGCTCAAATGAAGAAGGAACTGGAGCGAATTCGCACGGGACTGAGGACTCGGTTCGGCTGAAATGCAAAGCAAAACAACTCTGCCTCGCACAGATAGGGCAGGGCGGAGTTGATTGGCGATTCGGTCATCCAGACGTCGGACACCACCTGGATCAATCTGTTCCGATATGAACCGGCGTGTTCGTCAAATGCCAATGGATCGAAGAAACTGCGTGCCGGCAATCATGGTGGCCGCACACTGAACGGCTTCGTAGATCGCTTCATCCGACACGCCGACCTGACGTGCTTTCTCCACATGAGCCGCGGTGCAGGGTTTGCAGCCGTTGATATCACTGAGGGAAATGTTGATCAGCTCAACGGTCGTGTCATCCAGCGAGGTTCCCTGAAACGTGTGGGCTCGAAGGCCGACACCCATTCCATTGAACACATCGGTGCCGCTGATATCGCGGAACTTGAACAACACGTTGTACATGGAGTTCGTCGCACCGACGGCCAGAGCATCGGCCATCTCGGCGGGAGTCACATTGCGAGCTGCAGCGAAGGTCGCAAGGTAATCCAACCACTTCTGACTTCCTGCCTGACCGGCAACAGCGGTGGCGATCAGAAGCTTGCGTTTGTCATCCAGCTTGCCTGCGGACAGCACAAACTTTCGGAAGTTCATGAAGAAGTCGTGCAGGAATGCAGGAACACTCGCAAAGTACTGAAAGATCTCCGGGATCTCCGTGACCTGCAGAACCTCGCGGATTCGCTCGTACGCCTGAGCCGCTTTGTCGGTGGCCTGATCAGCAGGAACTGGGGATACAAACGTCATGTAGGAACTCCGAGACGACCGCTGGATGTCTTTTGGGAACATGATCTTTGAAGGACTTTGGTTGCGGGACAGTGCCACGTTGGTGGCCGAGCGCACTGGCTCCGGGGCGACCGTCGAACAAACGCTCCGGATGGCTCGCGCGGGTCCGCGACAACTGGATGATCTTTAGGCCGCTGTCGCAAATTGCAAGCGGGCAGAATCACTTTTCCGCAAACGTGACACCATGTCCTGTCCATGAGGCATCGTTGACAACGTCCGCGAGGAACGCTGCGTCGTCCCGAATGCTTCCCGTAATGATCGGACAGCGGCGTGCGGCCAGGACCGGGATCAGTTCCAGAGGAATCGTGCGAGTGAGATTCAGAATCGTCGGGTTGTCACGCTCAATCACAACGGACGGCAAGGAAAGTTCCTGCACGGGATCATCAAAAAGGCTGGCCAGCATCACCACAGGTTCCGCCCCGGATTGTGCTCTGATCTTCAGCGTCGTCAGCTCCGGGCATTCCTGGCGAAGCATCTGGATGGCTCGCCGAACATCCCAGACTCGCATTCCATCCAGCGTCATTCCCAGGAGCTGAAAGCGGCGAGCGATCTGGATGTGTTTTCGGTCATCGGCGATCCACGGCCCAGACGCGCCGGGGCGAGTCGCAATCACGGCGATCGCATCTGTCCCGTCCAGCCACTGTACATCAGACCCCGGCCCGGAGGTTTCCACAAGAAGCTCCAGAGTTTTCAGATCCTTCAGGTTCTCCGTCTTTGAATGACGAATATCAATGCGAAGCGGAACATGCGGCTGACTTTCAAACGTCAACCGGGTCACCATCATGTCATCGCCTTCCAGTGTTTCTCTGCGAACGTCGAAAGAGAGCTCATCCGCTTTCGGCCATGCCCGGAAACAGCGGTCCACCAGGTTCTCCGGCACGCCGGCGGTGAGTTCATTCTGTTGCGACAACACCTGATCTTTGGACAATCCCGGTGCGGCGGGGACGAACGACTCATCAATCCGCGTATTCACTTCGTCCGAAGGATTCAGTGCGAAGACTCGCAGCTGTTCTGGCTGGAAGAACTTCTCCGCAGTCTTTGTGATCATCGATTTATCGTTGCGGAAGAAGCGGTTGAACCATCGGAACGCGTGGATGTGCAGTTCCTGAGTATCCTCATGCGGGCCTTCGGTAATCTGCAGGCCGAGTTTGTCGTCGGCATTGTAGAGTCGATAGATGTGACGAACCTGACGATGAATATCGACGACTCCTTCCAGAGGAAAGATCGTGTCTTTGTCCGTGTTGGAGATCAGAAGCGGACGAGGAGCCACGAGAGCCGCGACTTTCGCATAGTCCCATCGATAAGTGTTGACCATGAACATGCAATCGCAGTGTCCTTCCACACAGCCGTTGACCACATGGTCTCGCAGTGACGTGATGCCCGCAACGGGCACCGAACACTGAATCCGATCATCCAGCGCGGAGATCCACCAGCTGTAGGCACCACCGCCGGATCGCCCGGTCACACCCATGCGAGCCGCATCGACTTCGGATCGCGTTTCCAGGTAATCCAGCGCGCGGATGCAGTTCCACGCTTCGACGCCGGCTGGCGTGTATCCTCGTGAGTTCCACCACCAGCGATTTTCACGGTAGGTTCCGTGATGGATGCCCTCGATTTCGCCAAGCTGCAGAGTATCAATGGTCAGACATGTGTAGCCGTTTCGAGCGAACCAGCTGCCGTGATAGTGGTAGTGAGTCTTGTTGCCGAAGCTGACTCCGTCCTTCTTGACCTGGCCATGGCCACAAACATACAGGATCGTCGGCAGTTTCTCCTGAACAACTTTCGGACGATAGAAGTTGCCGGTCACGTAGAGTCCAGGCATGGACTGGAACTGGACTTTTTCAACAATGAACTCGGGATGTTCGACTGTTCCCGTTACGACGGCATTCAGTTCCGTCTTTGCCGGAAGAGGATTCAGTCCCAGCATGTCGAAGAGTTCCGCTCGGTACTGCCCGCGGACTTTCTCCCAGTCGTCGAGTGTTTCAAACTGCGTGAGTTCGTTCTGCTGCTCGAGCTTCGTCACTTCTGCTTCGAAGAAGTCTGCCAGCTCTGGATTTTCCCGCAGCGTCCGATCCTGCGCAGTGGTCACCGACGGCAGAAACGCCAGAAGGGAAAGTACGACACACGACAGAAAGGCCGGGCGATCGGATTTCATCAGCGGACTCCGAGCGGGAAAGTTTCAGGGGCGGGAACAGGCGGGGAAGGACGAAGCATGTCCTTCGCGAGGCGATTTTTCTACTCAGCGGTCACTGTCATTCACAGCAGCGTCTGGTGAATGAGCTGACTCACTGGACTGGCCTGCCAGTTGTGGAACCAGTTTTCGAAGCAGCCGCACGAGTGACTTTGAGTAATCCGACTGACGTGAATCAAGACGCTGCCGAGGAACGATGACCACATCCAGCCCGGCTGGCAGTTCATTCTGCAGCAGGCGATAGGCTTCTTTCAGTCTTCGGCGTTTGCGATTACGAATGACCGCACCGCCATGTTTTCGGGACACGCTGACGCCCAGTCGAGTCGTGTTGGTCCCGTTGGCACTGACAAAGACCAGCAAGTGCCCATCCCCCGCACGCGCGCCGCGATCGTAGACATACTGAAAGTCAATCGACTTCCGCAATCGCTGCTCACGGGAAAACTTGTATCGCTGTCGCTCCATGGCAGCAGCTTAGCAGGAATCTTCCTGCGGAAAATTCCGCAACCTCATCGTCCAGAGCGATTCGTCCAGTCTTTTGCAAACCAGCCGAAGAGCGCACTGATCACGACGAGTCCGATGGCAGCATCAGATTCACCGTTCGCAAAGCTGAAAATCGCCGAGATGGCAAAGACAACGGAGAGCCCCGTCAAGATCCATCCAAGGGTCCGCTGCAGGCGAGTCGGCGAACTGCTGTACTCCGCCGATTCCACGCGAAATTGCTCACCCCGCGACTCGGCTAACGGGACATCCAGCGCCTTTGAAGGAACGGCATAGCCACCCCTGGATTCCTGGTCTCTAACGGAACGATTTTGCTGGCGAAAATTTATCCAGCTGAGGAAGGGAATAAACAACAAGCCCAACGTCAATGACCCCCAGCTGAGATTGAACCGCACCAGTCGTCTCAAAAGGAGTCTCGCATCATCGGCAGGAAGTGACACATGGTGTGTGGTCTGGGTGTACCACGCCACAAACCCGTGATAGGTATGGAAGCACACAAAGACATCACCATCCTGCGGCACCTGATGAACTCTGAGCCCCTCATAGGCGCGAACCAGTGCCTTTTGAGCGGTCGATTCGTACCAGCGGTAGAAAAACAAGACTCCAACAGCGACCGCGACAAACACCGTCGCTCCGAAGGCAATCGCGATGGGAGGAAGTTGTTGTGCGATAAGCCCCATGGTCTGTCCGCCCAATCGTGCATTGGCAGTCACGCAGGAAAGAGCGAAGCGTAGGTTATCAGCTCCGAAGGTTCGAGCTTGTAGCACGGCATCCTAAGACCGTAAGCTCATCGAGTCGCAGCGCGACGAGAAGTTCGAGTCCTGGAGTGACTGGACGACGTTACTTACCGCAGTCGGCGGTAAACCGATGGGGCATACCGCGGCGTTCAAGTTCGGCGTTGAGAACACTGTGGTAATGAGCGAGTCGGATATTGGCATCGTCGAGCGTGCCTCCGAAGGATCGCTTCTCGTCCGTATAGATACGCGGAACGGCGAATTCACGAATACGCCAGTTCAGGTTAGCGGCCTGCACCCACAGCTGGAGCGGCATGGCATAACCGGTCACAGTGATGTCGAGATCCGCGAGAGCCGAGACGCGATACGCCTTGAAGCCGCAAAACGCATCGGTAATGTTCAATCCCAGCTTTTCGTTGATACACGCCGTAATGCGGGAATTGATCTGGCGGCGATCCGCCGGAGCAAAGCTGTCTCCCTGAAATTCCTTCAGGTACCGCGAGCCGGAAACCATATCGGCCGGAGCATACTCGTCGTCGATCAGTTCCGCGATGTCTCGAACATATCGGGGCTGATGCTGACCATCACAATCCATGGTCACGAGAATGTCGTAACCGAACTTCTGAGCGTAATCGAAGGCGGTCCGCAAGGCCGCTCCATACCCCTGATTGGGATTGTGTCGCTCGACATGGACCTGAGGAAACTGTTGCAGAACATCGGCCGTGCCGTCAGTTGAACCATCATCGACAACAAGGACATCGTCAACGTTCTGCAGCAGTTCTGAAAGAACCGACGCAACGTGAGACACCTCATTGTAGACCGGTAAAGCCGTCAAAAGTCGAGCATTCATACGAGCCATCCTAGGCAGCAGGGTCAGAAAGTCAATTGGCGGCTTTCCGTCGATGCAGCACACAATACCCGATCGGTCGGTCCGTTTTTGGTGGTTTCGACCAATTCTGAAAAAGTCGACAAAATTGTCGTTCCGGACTCAGTTGAGCCGAAGGGGCATCACCGTAGAATGCCGACTAGTTGAACCCATGGTTCGTGGAACAGTTGCGGCGAAGAACTTCGCCCGTTTGAAATCATCACAGGAGTTGTCGATGCCTTACACACTGCCCAAGCTTCCTTACGCCTACAACGCTCTTGAGCCACACATTGATGCTCGCACGATGGAAATTCATCACACCAAGCATCATCAGGCGTACATCAATAACGTCAACACAGCACTGGAAGGTTCCCCACTGGCCGAGAAGTCCATTGAAGACCTGGTGAAGGACCTGAACGCGGTTCCTGAAGCGATTCGCACTGTGGTTCGAAACAACGGTGGTGGCCACTACAACCATTCGCTGTTTTGGACCATTCTTGCACCAAACGCGGGTGGCGTTCCAGCTGGCGATCTCGCAGCAGCCATCAACGCAGCATTCGGCACGTTCGATCACTTCAAGGAACAGTTCAACAAGGCCGCAACGACTCGCTTTGGAAGCGGCTGGGCTTGGTTGAGCGTTCGAGCTGACGGGACTCTTGTTGTTGAAAGCACAGCCAATCAGGACACTCCGCTGTCAGAGGGCCGCACACCAATCCTGGGCCTCGACGTGTGGGAGCATGCCTACTACCTGAACTACCAGAACCGTCGGCCTGACTACATCGGCGCATTCTGGAGCCTCGTTAACTGGGCCGAAGTTGCTCGCCGATTTGCAGCAGCCAAGGGCTAGCAGGTTCAATGCCTGCTGCGACAACAGCATTGGCAATGCGCTTTGCGAATTATGGTAAATGATGGAGAGGCGATGGCTGACGTGTTGGTCATCGCCTCTTTTCACGTCTTCAGGTGGCAACAGTTTACTCCACCTGAGTGAAGAGAAACCTCCAGGGTCTCTGCCTGTGAGAGGCATTGCTGATGAGGTGAAACTTCTACTCCCTGGGAGGAGTTTTGCTTTCTGTCTTCAATGATTTTTCTGCCTGGAACCTACAGCAGGTGCATGTTTCTTCCTATGTGTTCGAAAAGAGTCCAAGCGCACTTGTCAATTAGAGTGAATACACGAGAATTTCGCCTGACTCACACAAGTCCCCGCACCTCAGCCCTCCTTCTGTGAGCGAGTCATTTGCGTTTGCGGTTGTGACACACGCTATCCCAAAGGGTTGAGGCATTTTTCTATGGCACGAACTTACACGTTTCCTCGCACCAGTCGCGGCTCCCGAATCTTTCGAGTGGAATGGAAGAAGGACAACCCCTGGATCGCAGAGTACACCGTTCAGACCGCAGCGACATCATCGATCGTAGTGCACGATGCATCTGGCAAAGAACAGATTCTGATGGGCAAAGAAACGCTCCGTCAGTTCGCATCGACTCCTGAAGATGCCGTCTGCCGTGAATTCCAGCGCATTGCCAACAAGGTGTCTCGCCATGGCGCAGACGCGAAGGCTGCTGTGCTTCAGGCCGCAAAACTTGGAACCCTGCTGAAGTAATCCAGCGGGGATTTCGCTTTCGTCATCTATGGAATGACGAAGATGAAGCCTGTCATCGCAGCGGCTTCAACAGCAACGGCTTTCACTGTTGGCCGAGGCAGATAGGCCTCCGGACCAAAACTGCATCCCGTCGGACAATCCTTCAGAGCAGGCACTGTCTTGTGAGGATTGTCGGACGCCATCATGTATGGCAGCAGCGGTATGCGTCCTGCAAAGTGAGCGATGCTGACCGCCTCCGTGAGACACCCATAGGAGTCTCCGCAGCGTTCGAGATTGGGATCTTCGAAGTAAAGAGGCTGATGCCGGAAGCGAAATGTGTTTCGAGGCGGATGGCTGCGATACCACGGAAGAGGCACAAACTGCTCTTCAGTACGATGTCCCGCAGAAGCCACGACGGACTGCGGAACAGCCAACGGAGTACCCGCTTCAGATCGTGGAGCAGTCGCGTCAAACAGATTGACCGACTGTAGCGACCGGATGGTGACCTGCGATGATCGCGGAACAGTTTCACCAGACGTCGGAGAAGGCGAAGTCATCGGAGCAGCCGAATTCGCAGCCACACCAGTCGGAGATGCCGTCGAAGCAACAGGGCTCTGTGTGGCTTCCTGCGCGGATGCCGTTTCCCCCGTCTGACTGAGGCCTTCATAGTTTTCCGGGACGGTCATCACGACCAGCAGAGTTTCGCCCTCAAACGCCTCATCGGCGTTCATCCGCGAATAGTTCAGATGAACGAACTCGGGGGCGTTCTGATGACCATGGTTGTCGGCCGCAACGAGCCATTCCGGCACCGCCAGCCCGAACGCCAGTGCACCGCCTGCAGCGAATGTCAGCCACTGCCGAATGGAGCCAAACCGAACATCCATGTTGCAATCCTGTTCAGCAATGCTCACTGCCGACACGTGATTCACGCCGTCCCGGCGCAGCGGCGATCGGTCGCCGCATCTACCCGTGTTGTATCGTCGAGCCGCCAAACCGACGTTGAAAGTCTGTCTTTTCGCCTGCGCAACCGTTACTTTTGTCTTTATTCATTCGTCTGGAATAACTCAGACAGATTGTCGAGACGAATCCGTTCATGGAAGAAGAGGTCAGAGACAGGTGACGAAGGTCCATGAGACTGAGGGAAAATACCGATTTTCTAGGGGCGGTACGTTGGTTGCTGACAAAGCCTCGCCAGGGACGGGCGGGAGGGCATCCAGCGGAGTCAACTGAGGGAAAGTGCGGGCTAACGACATGACGATACGCGCATTCATTCACCGCCTGCGTCGTTCCATCGCGTCATGGCTGGACCAGCAGCAGCGACTGCGCGACCGGCGTTTCCAGGCAGTGCGACTGGAAGATCGCCGGCTCCCCGATGCCAGCTTTGCTCTGAGCGGAGCGGCCCTGACAGTGGATGGCTTTGATGCTGGCGATTCGCTGCAGATCTCTTACGACCCCGGCGTTGGCCCGGGAACAGAAACGTACAACCTCCAGCTGACGACCGGAATCTGGGAAGTGACTGATGTTGGCGGTGGACCGTTTGCTTTGTCTCCGGACCTGCGCACACTCACTGTCGGTGCTGCCTCACTGACGGATCTGACCGTCGATGCCTCGTCGAATGCCCTATCGACTGTGACTCAGGGAACAGCATTCTCGACAGGTAACCTGACAATCCTGAGCGGTGGACAGGTACAGCTGAACAATGCTGCCAACGACTTCGATCAGATCGCAATCACATCGGACTCCGTGGACATTGCGGACGCAGACGACCTGACCATTTCGAATCTGCAGACGACAGGTGATGCCACGCTGCAGCCAACGGGGGCCCTCGATAACACAAATGGCGCGATCATTCATGTGGGCGGTCACGCGAGCTTCCAGAGCAGTCAGATTGTCCTTGGAAATCATCCTGGCGATTCGTTTCATTCCGCCACGCTGACGTTCCAATCCACAGGGTCTGTTGAAATACACTCCGACGCAGCGGTGATGTTGTCTCAGGGCAGCTCAGCGGATTCGCTTGACCTGTCATCAACGGGTGTAGTAACAAACGAGACCGGAGCATCTCTGCAGGTGACTCAGCAGGCCTCGTTTTCGTCGGCGTCGCTGAGACTGGGGTTTGAAGTCGGCGACGACATCCGGCTGGGACGACTTTCTTCGACGACCACCGGTGCCACAGAGTTCTGGGAAGACGACAACACTCTGATCGGGACTCAGGTCCACGCCGATTCGGCTCATCTGATCAGCAGCGGCAAGCTGACAAATTCGGCAAGCAGCAGCATTCACATCACCAACAATGCTTCACTCGAAGCGGCATCGCTCACAATTGGCTTTGAAGCGGGAGATGACGTCCGGTTTGGATCGCTGTCGATCGCAGCCACCGGCGCAGCCGAAGTTTCGGAAGACGACAATACGCTGTTCGAGGGAATTGTGCAGGCCGATTCACTGAAAGCCGTCAGCGTCGGCAGCATCGGCAATGCAGTCAACGCAAGCGTCCAGATCACCAGTCATGCGGCCTTTGAAGCGGCGTCACTGACTCTGGGAGCGGCCCTGGGGGATTCGATGAACTTCGGAACCTTGGCGGCGACCACAACGCTTGCAACGGAGATCTCTGAAGACAGTGCATCGGTCATTGATGGAACCGTGCAGGCGGATTCACTCAAACTGACCAGCACAGGATCGATCACGAATCTGGCAAACGCTGAGCTGAAAATTACGAACAACGCGTCATTCAACGGCGCGAGCGTGAAGGTCGGCTTTGAAGCCGGGGACTCTGTGCATCTTGGATCGTTGTCGGCTGTCACCACCGGAGCGACGGAGGTCTCAGAAGACAGCAGCATGCTTCTGACGGGGACCGTCCAGGCGGCTTCGATTCGACTTGTGAGCAGCAGTTCGATCACCAATGCAGACAACTCGACGGTTGACGTCTCGGGAAATGCATCGCTGAGCGGCAGCAGTGTGAACCTCGGTTTTGCAGTCGGCGATACCGTTCAGCTCGGCTCGTTTTCGGCGAACACAACGGGCGCGACTGAGCTTTCCGAAGACAGCAGCACACTCATTGAGAACACGGTGCAGGCCGGGTCACTGAAGATCGTCAGCACGGGCTCCATCACGAATGCGGCCGGCGCCACGGTCACGGTGTCCGGCAATGCTTCGTTCAGCGGAACCAGCCTGAATCTGGGATTCGCCGGCGGCGACAACGTTCAGCTCGGCTCCCTGTCGGCGAACATGACCGGAGCAGCCGAGCTTTCTGAAGACAGCAGTACGCTTCTTGAAAGCACGGTTCAGGCCGCATCACTCAGGATCGTCAGTACGGCGGCGATTACGAACGCTGCGAACTCGGGCATCAGCATCACTGGCAATGCCTCATTCAGCGGAGCAAGCCTGAGCGTTGGTTTTGCCGCCGGAGACACCGTTCAACTCGGTTCGTTATCCACCAGTACCACCGGCGCGGCCGAGCTTTCGGAAGACAGTGGGACTTTGCTGCAGGCCTCCGTTCAGGCAAACTCACTGCGCATCGTCAGTACCGGCACCATTGCGAATCTGGCGAACACGTCTGTCAGCGTGACTGGGAACGCGTCATTTGAAGGGACAGACGTCATCCTTGGATTCGAAATGGGGGACAGTGTTGCGCTGGGGTCGTTCTCTTCGAACACGACCGGGGCGACCGAGCTTTCGGAGAACGATGCGACTCTGCTTGCAAGTACCGTCCAGGCAACGTCACTGCTGATTCTGAGTCATGGTGCAATTTCCAATGCCGCAAGCTCCACGGTGGATGTCGCAGGGAATGCATCCTTCAACGGAGCGAGCCTCAACCTGGGCTTCGCAAACAATGACACAGTTCAACTGGGCTCGTTCTCCGCGACCACGACAGGTGCCGCGGAACTTTCCGAAAATGATGACTCACTCGTTGAGGGAAGTGTTCAGGCAAACTCATTGCGTATCGACAGTACTGGCTCCATCACGAACGCCGGGAACTCCAGCGTCAATGTCGCAGGGAATGCCTCGTTCAACGGCACGAGCCTGAACCTGGGCTTTGCGAGCGGTGACAGCGTCCAGCTGGGTTCATTCTCTTCGAACATCACAGGAGCATCCGAGCTGTCCGAAGACGATGGCACGTTGATGCAGAACACCGTTCAGGCCGGATCGCTTCACATCGTGAGCACCGGTGCCATTACCAACGCAGCGAACTCCACAGTGAACGTCACCGGCAACGCCTCCTTCAGCGGAACCAGCCTGAACGCAGGCTTCGCCAGCGGTGACAGCGTTCAGGCAGGTTCGTTGACTGCAAACACCACGGGGGCGACCGAGTTTTCGGAAGACAGCAGCACGCTGATCGAGAATACGGTTCAGGCCAGTTCTCTTCGACTCGTCAGTTCGGCCTCGATCACAAATGCCGCAAACTCCACCGTGAGTGTAACCGGCAATGCATCCTTCAATGGGACGAGCCTCAATCTGGGCTTTGCCAGTGGCGACACCATTCAGCTGGGATCGTTCTCCTCCAATACGACCGGAGCTGCAGAGCTCTCGGAAGACAGCAGCACTCTGATCGAAAACACCGTTCAGGCGGGTTCACTCAGAATCGTCAGCTCCGCCTCCATCACGAACGCTGCCAACTCAACGGTGAACGTCACAGGCAACGCGTCGTTCAACGGGACAAGCCTGAACATTGGCTTCGCGACTGGCGACAATGTTCAGCTGGGATCAGTTTCCTCCAGCACAACAGGGGCCACGGAGCTGTCAGAAGACAGCAGCACTCTGATCGAAAACACGGTTCAGGCCAGTTCATTGCGCCTCATGAGCACTGGTGGAATTTCGAATGCAGCCAGTTCCACTGTCAGCATCACCGGCAATGCGTCGTTCGAAGGAACCAGCCTGAATCTGGGCTTCGCCAACAACGACAATGTTCTTCTGGGCTCGTTCACGTCCAGCACGACCGGGGCCAGTGAACTGTCGGAAGATCACGACAGCCTGATGGAGAACACGATTCAGGCAGGCTCATTACGCGTGGTCAGTACGGGCGCGATTACGAACGCTGCAAACTCAACGATCAACGTCACAGGCAATGGATCGTTCTCCGGCACGAGCATTCATCTGGGCTTTGCCAACAGTGACAACGTGCAGCTTGGTTCCTTTTCCGCAAACACGACCGGAGCCGCAGAGCTTTCAGAAGACGACAGCACTTTGCTTGCGAATACAGTGCAGGCCAACTCACTCCGAGTCATCAGCAGCGATGCGATCTCAAATGCTGCCAACTCCTCTGTCAATGTCACAAACAACGCTTCGTTCCATGGAACAACTCTGAACCTTGGTTTTGCAAATAACGACAACGTGCAGCTGGGATCGTTTTCCGCCAACACGACGGGAACGACGGAACTCTCGGAAGACAACAGTACGCTTATCGAGAACTCGGTTCAGGCCAACTCTCTTCGAATCATCAGCACAGGTTCCATCACGAACGCCGCCAGCTCGATGGTGAACGTCGCGGGCAACGCCGTTTTTGGTGGAACCAGCCTGAACCTGGGGTTTGCGGCCGGCGACACCATTCAGCTGGGATCGTTCTCCTCCAACACAACGGGCGCCTCAGAGCTGTCGGAAGACAGCGGCACGCTGATCGAGAACACCGTTCAGGCGGGTTCACTCAGAATCGTCAGTTCGGGAACAATCACGAACGCGGCGAATTCAACGGTGAACGTCACCGGCAATGCGTCCTTCAACGGAACCAGCCTGAACCTTGGGTTTTCCACAAACGACAACGTACAGCTCGGTTCATTCTCTTCAAGCACGACAGGGACCACAGAGCTTTCCGAAGACGGCAGTACACAGATTGCCAATACCGTCCAGGCGACATCACTTCGGATTGTGAGCACGGGAGCCATCACGAACGCGGCAAACTCCGTGGTGAACGTCGCAGGTAACGCCTCCTTCAACGGCACAAGCCTGAACCTCGGGTTCGCGAATAACGACAACGTTCAGCTGGGATCCATTTCTGCCAATACAACAGGCGCAGCCGAGCTTTCCGAAGACTCCAGCACGCTGATCGAGAACACACTTCAGGCAAGCTCACTGAGGATCATCAGTTCTGCTTCCATCACCAACTCCACTGGTTCCACAGTCAGTATTGCGGGGAATGCGTCGTTCACTGGCTCCAGCCTGAACCTCGGCTTCGCAAACTCGGACAATGTTCAGCTGGGCTCGGTTTCATCAAACACAACGGGCATTACAGAACTCTCGGAAGATGACAGCACGCACTTCGAAGGCTCAACTCAGGCTTCTTCACTGCGAGTCATCAGTACGGGAGCGATCTCCAACGCAGCGAATTCGACAGTCAGTGTTTCGGGCAATGCTTCGTTCAGCGGCACAAGTCTGAATCTGGGATTTGCGAACGCCGACAACATTCAGCTGGGGTCATTTTCTTCCAGCACGACTGGGGCTTCGGAACTCTCAGAGAACAGCAGCACACTCATTGAGAATACGGTCCAGGCAGGCTCGCTTCGAATTGTCAGCTCCGCGTCGATCACAAATGCTGCAGGTTCGACAGTGAATGTCTCGGGCAATGCCGCATTCACCGGCACGAGTCTGAACCTTGGGTTTGCGAACGGCGATAACGTACAGCTTGGATCGTTTTCTACGAACACAACCGGGGCCGCGGAACTTTCCGAAGACGACAGTACTTTGCTTGAAAACACCGTCCAGGCAAATTCACTGCGGATCGCCAGCGGGAGCTCAATTTCCAACGCAGCAAATTCCACAGTGAACGTCGCGGGCAATTCGTCGTTCACGGGCTCAAGCTTGAACCTGGGATTCGCGAACAGCGACAGCGTTCAGCTCGGCTCATTCTCCGCAGATATGACCGGGGCGGCGGAGCTGTCAGAAGACAGCAGTACGTTGATTGAAAACACGGTGCAGGCCTCGTCGCTCCGCATTGTGAGCACCAGTGCGATTTCGAATGCCGCAAACGCGGCTGTCACTGTTTCCGGCAATGCAGCGTTCACCGGGGCGAGCCTGAATCTGGGATTCGCGAACAATGACAATGTGCAGCTGGGGTCATTCTCCACCAACATGACCGGAGCGGCCGAACTCTCTGAAGACAGCAGTACGCTTCTTGCGAATACAGTGCAGGCCAACTCGCTGCGAGTCGTCAGTTCCGCGACCATTTCGAATGCCGCAAACTCAACGGTCAGCGTTTCCGGCAATGCTTCATTCGCCGGCACAAGCCTGAATCTGGGGTTCGCGAACAACGACACTGTGCAACTCGGGTCATTCTCTTCCAACACAACTGGTGCGACGGAGCTTTCTGAAAACGGCAGTACCCTAATCGATAACACCCTGCAGTCGAACTCACTTCGAATTGTCAGCACGGGGGCGATCACAAATGCCGCCAATTCCACGGTCAGTGTGACGGGGAATGCGTCGTTGACTGGTGCGAGCCTGAATCTTGGATTCTCGAATAACGACAACGTGCAGCTTGGGTCATTCTCTGCAAACATGACTGGAGCGGCGGAACTGTCCGAGGACAATGCCACACTGATTGAAAACACCGTCCAGGCGGGTTCGCTGAGGATTGTCAGCACGGCGTCCATCACGAATGCTGCCAACTCGAACGTCAGCGTCACAACCAACGCTTCGTTCACCGGCGCCAGTTTGAACCTCGGTTTCGCAAGTGGCGACAATATTCAGCTTGGGTCATTCTCCGCCAATACTACAGGCGCGGCAGAGCTTTCTGAAGACGGCAGCACGCTGATCACCAACACCGTGCAGGCCGATTCATTGCGAATCGTCAGCACCGGGGCGATCACCAACGCTGCCAACTCCACCGTCAGCGTTACAAACAACGCTTCGTTCACCGGCTCCAGTTTGAACCTCGGTTTCGCCAACGGCGACAACGTTCTGCTTGGGTCTTTCTCTGCCAATACAACCGGAGCTGCTGAGCTCTCCGAAGACAGCAGCACACTGATCACCAACACCGTGCAGGCCAACTCACTGCGCATTGTCAGCACCGGGGCGATCACCAACGCTGCCAACTCCACCGTCAGCGTCACAAACAACGCCTCGTTCACCGGCTCAAGCCTGAATCTTGGATTCGCCAACAACGACAACGTTCAGCTCGGGTCATTCACGTCCAACACAACCGGAGCGACGGAACTGTTTGAGAACGGCGACACGCTGCTGGCGAATCAGCTTCAGGCGGGAAGTGCTCTCATTCGCTCTACGGGAAATCTGACGAACTCTGCAGGGCTATCCGTCAACGTCACGAATCTGCTCGACTTAAACGCCGCATCGATTGTCCTTGGAAACAACCCCACAGATTCCATTACGACGGGGACACTGCATTTTCAATCGCCGGGAGCGGTTGATTTTACGGGCAACAGTATCGTCCTGGAAACTGGCAATCAGGCGTCGTCAATTCAGCTTCAATCGCGGGCGGCCATCACAGCCGTCTTGGATGCTTCAACCACTCTCACGGCCAACACGATTGATTTGACCGCGTCGAATGGCATCGGTACGTCGACCGTTCGAGTCGTCATGGATACGGACCAGCTTCAGACACAAAGCGGCGCGTCACAATTTCTGAGACTGACCGGCGCAACAACGTTGAATCTGCTGAAGTCGGATTCCGGTTCGATCGACATTCAGGGAACAGACCTGATCGACGGGAACGGCGCGAGTGTGAATCTTGACGCAGCCAGCGGAGCCATCCAGCTGCAGCTTTCCGGGAACGCAGGGCAGGTACCGGCTGATGTCTTCAAACCCGGTCCGCTGGATGTGATTGAGACTCGAAGCCAGCAGCTGAGCTTCCAGACGCCGGGCAACGTCGCCATCCGCGCGATGCAGAATGTCAGTGTGGGAACAATCACCGGGCGGTCCATCTGGCTGACCGGTGACTTGAATATCAACATGTCGTCTGCCAATGTCACCGCGACAACTCTGGGAATTCTTGGCACCAGCGGGTCCGTCACTCTGCCGGTAACGTTGCAGGCTGCTCAGGAACTGCGGATTGATGCAGGAGACCTGTTACCGACAAACGGAGCATCGACGCTGATTGCCGACCAGCTGCTCCTCAAGGTCCGGAATTCCGCAACCGTGCAGATTGATGTTCGTCAGCTGGATGCCTCGTCGGATCAGAACCTGACGCTTCTGAATCGTCGGACCTCATTGGAACTTCAGGACCTCGACTGTGACCTGGTCGCTCTTTCCACACCAGGCGGATTCACGGAACTTCGAAGCGTCGCAACGACACGGTCGCTGATTAGTCAGGTACTGCCAATCACGGCACAGCAGAATTCCCGCATCGTGGCGAATGGCCTCTTGTTGACGGGTCAGGCTGATCATCTGCTTTCGAACCCAACAAACGACATCAATACTCTCGCGTCGCAGCATTCCGGTCGGCTGACTCTGGTGGATGTCGATGACTTGACGATCGGTACCGTTCGCACGACCTCCGGAATCACGTCCGATGATCACGATGTGCTGCTTCAGACAGGCGGCGGATTGACTCTGCAGCAGGGGATTGATGCGGCGGATTCTGATATCCGTCTGCTGACATCCGGCCGGATCCAGCAGACGGGCGGCACGATCCTTGGAAATCACCTGGGCATTCATCAGCAGAGCACTTCCACGAGTCACGTTGTGCTGAATTCGGCAAATGACGTCAATATCCTTGCGGCTCAGAATGACTCTGCGGGCGACATCCAGTTTAGGGACCGTGATGATCTAATCATCGACAGTGTCTCGCGTCAATCTCACGGTACTGTGCTGTTTGGCGGAGTCACCGGGCTGACATCCGCAGGTGGTGATATCAATGTGGAAGCGACCGGCGACCTGACCATTCTGAAGTCAGTGATTTCCGGAAACGGCGTGGAAGATTCCTCCTCTGCCACAGGCGAAACGATTCGTCTGTCGTCGGTGGATGGTAACCTCATCGTGGACGCGACCGCCGGGGCCATCCTGATTTCGACGGACGAGAACCTGCTGCGTTCGAATGCCGAAACAGGAGATCGCATTCTACTGATTGCGGATTCAGACAACTCCTACAACGGCGATCTGGATAACGACACCATCCCGGATGAACTTGATCCGGACATGGACGGCGACACGATCGCAAACAGTCTCGACCCGACAGCCGATGGTGCAACAGAGGGGCGTATCACTCTGACTGGCGACGTGACTCTTCGCAGCGATGGTGGCGTCGCACATCGCTTTGGTCCTCGCCCAGCTGTCGGCCAGCTCAACACAGCCTTCTTTGAATTCATCTCCGATCCCCTGCCACTGGCGCTCGACAACAGCAGTGCGGCGTGGAACAACGCGAACGCCTACATCGATGCGTTCTATGCCGTCATCGGCGCGAATGGCGAGGAGAATCTGCTGGTGTCGCTCGACTGGCAGGACCCCGTCAATGAGCATCTGGTAATCACGGATACTCTGACGCAGCAGATTGCTCAGAACCTGGGAGTCACCAGCCCGGTGTCTTCCGATCGTATTCAGCAGTATCTGGTGGAGCAGGGCGGGCTCAGGAATATGATCGGGCACCTCTACACGTCGCTCGATATGACACTGTTTCAGACACAGCTTCGGCAGACAACGATCAATGTCGAGATGAGTGTTTCGCAGCATCCATCGCTGGCGCTGACTGGGTCATGGATTGAGCAGACGGGCACAACTCAGTCCGTTCCAGGAAGAGATGTCGCATCGTCAGACAATGCACTGACTGGACCAAACACGTTCGAGAACGGACGGGCTCAGTTCCGCATTCCGACCGTCACACCAGCTCCTCCAGCCTTATTCACAGGGGGAGTCGTTGCCCAGATGGAGCGGCTGATTGTGCCAGCTCCTCCCGAGGTTCAGGTCGCATTGGATCCACCGGTTCAGGCGGAGCTTGGGGGTGGTGCGGTGTCGGGTTCAGCCTTTTCTACCGACGTGTTCTTCCAGATCCGAAGACAGTTTGAGGCCGATCAGCCGGCGGAGGTTGTTATCGAACGACTGACAAACAGCCGTTTGATTTCATCACGCGAGGCTCTTGAGAAGTTCATTGCACAGAATCCAGAGCTGCAGGACGGTGCCGGTTACGAAATCTGGCTGATCTCCGAAACGGGTGGACGCAAAGTGGAACGTCCAATCGTCGAATTCGAAATCACCGGCGGTCATCCGGGACCAGCGCGGGATCAGTCGTCCGATGCGGAGGGGCAAATGCAGCTGCTGGATCTTCCCTTTGAATTGCCTGAAGAGAACGCAACGCCCGAGCCCAACGAGAAGCCGAATGCCGCGGGGGAATCACCTCAGGCCTCTTTCACACCTGAACATCTGCTGGAATCTCTGATGACCGGCATCGAACAACTGCAAAAGCTGGCCAGTGCTGTTGGCGAGGAGTCCGTACGATGACAAACACGAACCCTCGATCATCCGACCCGAATTCTTCGCCCGATCCGGATCAGACGTTTGTCGGTCCGATGAACAGTGCATCGTCGGACGATCAGCCGACTTCCCATGACTCCTCGATGTCAGCGGCTGACCAGACCTTTGTGCCAGATCAGCAGGGCAGCACAGCGGAACCAAATGCTGGCCAGGTAACCGACGCCACATTCGTGCCGACGAAGGACAGTAGTGTCGAACAGCTCGGATCAACGTTCGTACCGACTGGCAATGGGTCTCAGGCTGACATTGAATCCACCATCATTCCACCTGCGTCGATCTCTGGAGACGATCAGAACGAACTGGAGGCCGATTCGACATTCGTGATGCCCAAGGGGGCTCTGCCGTCCGGGTCTCCCGATGATTCTGATGATCCGGAAGTAACTCGCGTGCGTCCGCGTAATCCTGACGCATCACCACCTAAAGCTTTGGTGGAGGATTTGAACGCCGATGCGACAGCCATCTATTCGCAATCGATTGGCAATCGTCCTCCGGAAGACGATCCGCACGAACAGGAGATGCTCGAGCGAGGAACTCAGGCTCCGAAGACACGAGCTAACATCGAAGGGCGGACGATCGGACCGAAGGGACCCGGCCGCAGTTCACAGATCTGGAACATGGCAGGCAAGGGCGGCCTGGACAGTGTCATTTCCCTGAGAAAACGTCCGGTCTCCGGAAGCGGGGCAGGGCCCTTCACTACCGCTGAAGATGCGGACTTTGAAGTGGTCCAGAAGCTGGCGGAAGGCGGCATGGGGGTCGTCTACGTCGCACGACAGAAGTCACTCAATCGCGAGCTGGCGATCAAGACGCTGAAAGTTCAGGGACGATCGGGCCAGGCAACCGGTGCTAAGGGTGCTCCGACGCAGCAGACGAAGGCTGAGCGACAAAAACGCGAGATGTTCCTCTCAGAAGCTCTTGTCACCGCGAATCTGGTGCACCCGAACATCATCCCGATTCATGAACTTGCTGAGACGAATGATGGCGTTCCGTACTATGTGATGAAGCGAGTCCACGGGATCCCGTGGAACAAACGGATCCGCGAAATGTCACTCGCGCAGAACCTGGAAGTTCTGCACAAAGTGTGTGACGCGATGGCGTACGCGCATCATCATGGAGTCATCAATCGAGACCTGAAGCCTGAGAATATCATGCTCGGGGAGTTCGGTGAGGTCCTGGTCCTGGACTGGGGTCTCGCAGTCCCGGCTCCGCATGCGGTCGATCGCAACTTCCGTTCTCCTGCAGCGTCTTTCGGAGCGGGAACGCCTGCCTACATGGCGCCGGAACTCTGGACTGGTCCTGAAACAGCAATCGGCGAAGCATCAGACATTTATCTGCTGGGCGCGATTCTGTTCGAGATCATCACGCACCTTCCGCCACATGAATTTCCGTCAATGCCGGCTCGTGGCACCAACATCGACATGATGCGAGTGATCGATGGTGTCCTGCGTGATAACAAAATCCGCTCAACATCTGAATCCGGGGAACTGATGGACATCGCGATGAAAGCGATGAGGACAGATCCGGACAAACGCTTCGGCAGTGTGCTCGAGTTTCAGTTCGCAGTTCGAAACTTTCAGCGTCATGAAGAAAGCCGAAGACTCAGCAATCGCGCGGGTGAACTGCTGGAGAGCAAGGATGCTTCCCGGGAATATCACACGTATCAGACGGCCGCTGCACTGTTTGAAGAGTCGCTCCGCACGTGGAAGAACAACGGACCGGCCAGAAATGGTCTGCGAACAACGCGTCTTCGTTATGCAAAACTTGCGAGCAACAAAGGTGACTTAGACCTCGGCCTTCAGATTGCATCTCAGGAAGACGACCCGGAGTTTCTGGCATTGCAAAAACGTCTGGTGACTGCCAGACGTCTGCGTGCCAGTGTGAAGTGGGCGGCGGTCGCGGCCATGGTCTGCGTGATTCTGCTGGGAGTCAAAGCGATCTATGACAACGGGATCATCACGAACCTGAATGCGGAAGTGGAAACCCGGCAAAAAGAAGCCGCTGCACTGATCGCCAAAGCGGAAGAAGCCCGCGAGGATGCCGCTTCGGCGGAACAGGAAGCGGTCGTGGCAACGCGATCCGCCGAGACAGCAAAGCAGCAGGCCCAGCTGGCAATCACCGAGGCCGAAACGGCAAAGAAGACAGCCGATGCGGCCAAAATGGAAGCCGCTGCGTCGGCCATGCTGGCAGCGACCGAAAAACAGAACGCGGAGAAAGCTCAGGAGATGGCAGCTCAGGCCACTGCTCAGGCGATGACCGCTCAGAAGGAAGCGGCGTCGGCCAAGTCAGCCGCGGAAGCGGCGAACATGCAGGTGGCGATGGCCAAAACTCAACTTGCCGATGCAGAGCAGAAAACTCGCGAAGCGATCTCTCAGCAGGAAAAGGCAGAAACTGCGGCTCGAGTGGCTCAGGTGGAAATTCAGTCGCAGCTGATTCGAGGACATACGCTGAGCCAGAACTATGCGGATGCTCTGCGCGAAGTTGATCAGCTGCTGAAAGGAGATTTGCTGCCTCAGCTTCCGGAGACCATTCAGAATCAGCGCCGGTCTGAACTGGAAGCTCAGCGAGAACAGCTGCTTCGACGAACTCGTCAGTCAGAGGCTCCCGTTCAATCTCAGGTCATCAGCCCTGATGGAACTTTGCTGGTAACCGGCGATCGCAATGGGCTTGTCGAGATCTTTGATAATCCGGCTCGAACACTGGAATGGGGTTCAAAGGCAACCCGTCGCCATCAGTTTGCGTCTGAAATCTATCGAATGCGATTCGGGGGCCAGAACCGCCTGTTCGTCGCGGTCGGACGAGATCTCTTCGTGTGGGATCTGAAGAATGACGCTCCGCAAAAAGTGGTCTCTCATCAGAACCCGATTCGAGGCCTTGATGTTGACACACGTTACCTGATTTCCGGCGACACTTCCGGAGTCATCCTGATCCACGATGCGCAGACCATGAAGCCGGTGACTCGCCTGGCAGCGCTGACTCAGTTGCAGGACGTGGCCATCGTCCCTGGCACGTCCGATTTTCTGTACGCAGGTTCCCGAGGCGGACAGTCGGCCGACATTCTTGCGTACCGAATTCCTGCTGACGAAACAGACACGGCTGATCAGGCAGCAGCTGCAAGTGCATCGTCCGATCTTCGACCACGGCGACTTGGACAGCTGCGAATGACCCGAGGGCAGAATGAGCCTCCAGCGGCGCTGTCTGTGTCTCCCGACGGTTCATTCCTCGCGATCAGCAACCAGACGAACGGAGACTTGCTGGTCCTTCCGCGAACGCAGACAGAAGGCTCCGACAGCTTTCCGTTTCTTCACCCCGCGGATCTTGAGCAGGCTGGCAAGACTCAATGGAAGCTGTCCAGACACACGAGGCCGATCAACGATCTTCGGTGGTCGTCCGACAGCCGGCATCTGCTCACAGCATCCGACGATCGTTCCATCGGCGTCTGGGATCGAAGCTCCGACGGGGCCGGCCTGAAGTTTCGCAAGGACGTGCGAGGCCATGGGGCTCGAGTCCTGCAGTGTCTGTTTCTGAACCCGGAAGCCACTCGCATTGCCTCCAGCAGCGCGGACCTGCAGATTCGGCTGTGGGATTTGACAACGCTGGATTCAGATACCAAACAGCTTCGCCAGGTGTTTCATCTGTCGAGACTCGAACCATCCGAACACCGACCGGCGCGACGTCGAATGCACTTTGGTTACCTGCCAGTGGCGCTGCCGTTGAATCTCGTTGACGAAGAACCGGAAACGTTGCCGACCGAAGGCCGTAAAGACGTCACCTCGATAACTAAGGCAACTCAGGCAACTGCTCCGATCGCAGACGGAGAATCACGATCTCTGGAGACGATCTCGACGGCTGGCCCGGTCCGTGCCGTCCGATTCAATGCCAGCGGAGATCGGCTGCTGGGCGGGACGTCGGATGGCACTCTGGTTCTTTGGAACACAGTGACCGGTGAACGCATGGTGTCAGCCTCGGGCCAGGAGACGCTTCGCGAAGGCCACGAATTTCATATCGCTCAAATGGCCGTTGCCGGCGTGGATCGCAATATTCTCATCACGGCCGGCTATGACGGAACACTGAGACTCTGGGACCTTGGGACTTCCGGGCGAACGGGCATCCAAAAGCAGGTACTGACCGGAATCGGATTGGTCAATGCATTCGCGGTTTCGGCAGATGGCCAATGGCTTGCAACAACATCTTCGCTGACGACAAACGATAGCGGAGCGGGAGTCACTGGTTCTCCGGCGTCCGAACAGTTCGGCTGTCAGATCTGGAACATCGAAGATCTCTTGAAGCAGCCCCGGCCGCAGGCTCGCATGAGTCTGAGCGGAGTTCACAAGTCCGAACTGACCTCGCTGTCATTTTCCCCCAATGGTCAGTACCTCGCCACGGGAGGCCGTGACGGGGTACTGGCCATCTGGGATCTGGCGCAGGGATCCTTGCTGACTCAAACCCGGGCGCATCGCAGGAACACCATCGTCAGTTCACTCCACTGGCTCGACGATCAGCACATTTTGTCGGCCGGCATGGACGGGCAGCTGCTGAGGTGGTCGCTCAAAATTGCTGGCGAAAAAGACCCCGCGGAGTTAACGCGGGACGTTTCTTTTGAACGCGATCAAACGCCTGTTGAACGAGTTTCTGTTTCGCCCGATCGAACTCAGATGCTGGTGATCTCCGTCGATACAGAACGAAAAAGCCGGCGGACAAAATCGGCTGTGGAATTGCGAAGCACGAGCGACAGCAGTGTGCGGAAACAATTGACGCTCGCCATCGTGGAAGGTCAAACGCCAACTCAAATCTCATCAGCACAATGGTCGTCGAATGGGCAGCAGATCCTTCTAGCGACGAATACCGGCATTCAGGAAGTCCACGCACCAGAATGGAAAGTACAACGAGTCTTCAGTGCGGGAACGGGAGTCTCCGATGCACAGTTTGTGTCTCGCGCGGTGCAGGGCGGGCCACAGGAGCTGGATTCGGGTGTTCTGACGTTTGATGGCAACACGGCCAGACTCTGGAACAACGAAAGTCGAAAGCAGATTGCTTCTTTTCGAGGCCCGTTTCCGATCCGCGATGTCGCGCTAACCAGCGGCGATTCGCCACTTGCCGTCAGCGCGGGACTCACGCTTCGTATCTTTGATGGACGAGTTTCTGAAGGGCAGGGCGGTAAGCCATTGTTTCGAATTCCGGAAGAACAGGGAGTCGAAGTCACCTGCATCGCCCCGGATGAACAGACATCGCCACGACTGGCCTTCGCGGATTCCTCAGGAGTCGTGCGTCTTGGCGATTGGGACCAGACCACAAACACGCTGATGATTCGATGGAGTCTCAAAGCTGTCGAATCGCCAGTGGCGGCTCTTCGATGGACTCCAAAGCATGATCTGCTGGCCGTCGTTTCCGTTCTTGGTGAAATCGTTCTGGTGAATACGGACGGAATCGCCACGGTTCGAACCAGGCTGCCAGAAAGTCCGTCCTGCCGCGTCACCAGTGCCGACATCGACAGCACCGGACAGTTCCTCGCTCTCACTGGCGAACGAGTTTCCACGTCAGAATCGATCGGCTGGATCCTGAGCGACTTGATGAGTCAACAAGGTCAGCAGAAAACGGATCCCGGTGCGCCCGTTGCTGAGCGATTGGCAAACGTCGTCTGCCAGTTCTCTGGACACAGTGCGGGTGGCATCACGGCCGTCCATTTTGTTCCGTCGTCACCGTACCTGATCTCCGGCGGACACGATGGAGCCATCATCATCTGGAACTGGCAGAATCCGCTTCCCGGCTCCGTGCCAGTGGCTTATGAAGCCTATCGGTTCCTTTCTGAAACTCAGCCTGCCGCCCATGCCGCTCCGGTCACATCGCTGGATGTCTCAAACACGCAACTGGCGAGCGCAGGGGAAGACGGCAAGGTAATCCTCTGGAAGTTACCAGAGTCGATCACCGCTGCTCGTTAAGGCAAACGGTCAAAAAAGCAAGGTTCTGAAGGGCGGATGCCGCATTCTGCTTGTCTGACCGGAATCTGGTCGTAATCTGCGGCCTTCAGAAACGAACTGCCCGCTGCCGATGATGGACGAGAACGTTCGAAACATACCCGGATTGAGCCGGATGAATCCCACTGCTTTTACCGACCAGACCTTCCAGCGATGTTCAGGAGTCGTGCAGGCTCTTGTTCCCGCATTGCTGGATCTCCAGGAACGCGCTCAGATTTTCGGGCTGGAGCCTCTGACGGGGCGTGAGTGGTTTGAGCTATTGCGTCAGAAACTGGTACCTCAGCTTGGCGACAAGGCGTATCTGGTCGTCGCCGTTGTGGGCGGGACCAACATCGGCAAGAGCGTGATCTTCAATCATCTGGCCGGATGTCGTGCGAGCGCGTCGAGTCCTCTGGCTTCCGGAACCAAACATGTCACGTGCCTGGTGCCAGCCGGGTTTTCCGGTGAACATGATCTGCGGAAAGTCTTCCCGGACTTTGAGCTTCAGGAATGGAGCGATGCGTCCCTGGCTCTTCAGGACAGCGAGGCTCATCGGATCTTCTGGCGAACGGCTCCTGAGCTGCCGGAGTCACTGCTGATTCTGGATACTCCGGATATCGACAGCGACGCGCGAGTCAACTGGGTGCGAGCGGACGCGGTGCGACGTTCGGCCGATGTGCTGATCGCCGTGCTGACTCAGCAGAAGTACAACGATGCCGCCGTGAAGGAATTCTTCCGCAAAGCCGGCGACGAACAGAAGTCCGTCATCGTGATCTTCAATCAGGTTCTTCTGCCGGAAGATGAACCGTACTGGCCGGTCTGGCTGGAAACATTCTGCCGCGAAACTCACATTCGTCCCGAGTGTGTTTATCTTGCTCCGTCAGATCGTCGCGCTGCCGAAGAACTTCGACTGCCATTCTTTGAACGCAGTCATTCGACGTGCCTGAATCCTGACGCAGCAGTGGATCCGGCCGTTTCCCGCAGTCTGTCTGCCGATCTCGCGCGACTCAAGTTTCGCGATATCCGGCTGAAGACGCTGCATGGTTCGCTCAAGGAACTCGCTCATCCTCAGCGAGGAATTCCCGGATGGCTTCGCGAGCTGCGAACCGCCAGCCAGGATCTTCGTCAGACGTCGTCGCGTCTGGCGGCGGACAGCGTGATTCAGGTTCGTCAGTGGCCATCACCTCCGAATGCGGTTCTGGTGACGGAACTGCGGAAGTGGTGGTCGGAGCGACAGGTCGGCTGGGCTCGAAAGATCAACTCCGCGTACAACGTGATCGGAAACGGGATTCTGTGGCCCATTCGAGCCGCAAAGAAGGCGCTTCAGGGGGAACCTGTTCCTCCGATGGAAGACTATCGCCAGCGTGAATGGTCGGCCATTCTGAATGTTGTCGAAGAGTTGTTCGACAAGCTGCACTGGATGGCAGAATCCGGCAACGACGTTATCAAGCCTCGAGTCGAAAAGCTGCTGCGGGGCGATGTCAGGACAGAGCTGCTTCGAAGCCTCCGGGAACAGCACGATCAGGTGATCTTTGATGACGAGCTGGTGAGCGTTGTCGAAAAGGAAATGACAGCGTTCGAAAAGGACCGGCCTGATTTGTTCTCACTGTATCGGCAGCTGAACAACGTGTCGGCGGCCGTTCGACCTGTCACAAGTGTTGTTCTGTTTTCCATGGGCTTCGGCCCAGCCGGAGAAATGGTTGCACCCATGCTGGGACATGCGGCGGCTTCGGCGGTGATTCACGTCGTGGCGGACGTCGCTGGTGGAGCTACCGCAGCGGTTGCTGGTGAAGCGGCAGTTTCCACGGCAGCCGGAACCGGCGCGGGGATGCTGCAGGCGTGGTTTCATCGGCTGCATTCCTCGTTCACGGAACGGCGAGTCGCCTGGCTGACGACTCGCATCCACGATCAACTGCTTCAGGGACTGCCGGAAGAGCTGTCATCCGCGTCCGGGCTTCCGGAGTCCGAATCTTTCAGGACGGTTTCGAATCTGGTGACCGAGCTCAGCGGTCTGACGTAACCAATCCGGGAACACGAACATGTCGCTTTCAACGGAACTTCAACAACTCTCTCTGCTGACGGAGGTCGATGATCTCATTCAGCGAGTCCGGCGGTGGCTTGCCGTTTCACCGGCATGGACTCCAGCCCGTTCCGCCCGCGCGCTGACGGCCAAGATTCTGGAACGAGTCCAGTCGCTGCGCATTCGGCTGGAGGCGCCCCTGGTCGTTGCCACGTTCGGTGGGACCGGAACCGGCAAGAGTACTCTGGTCAATGCTCTCATCGGACAGGAAGTGACGCAGTCAGGCCGACAGCGTCCGACGACACTCATGCCCGTTCTGCTGGCTCATCCGGATTTTGAGCTGAACGCGCTGGGACTGGATCTCGGTCAGTTTCTGGTCAAGCGTGTTGATTCCCCGGTCCTGCGGGATCTGGTTCTGATCGACTGTCCGGACCCTGACACAAGCGAAGCGGCAGAGCAGGGTAGTAACCTGTCTCGACTCCGTGCCATCCTGCCGATGTGCGACGTTCTTTTGTATGTGTCGACTCAGCAGAAGTATCGCAGTGCCAGGATTGCCGACGAACTTGCGGATGCGGCTGCCGGATGCCGGCTTGTGTTTGTGCAGACTCACGCTGAACAGGATTCGGACATTCGTGCTGACTGGCGAGCCAACCTGGCACCTCGTTATCAGGTGCCAGACATGTTCTTCGTGGATTCGCGTCGAGCCATGCAGGAGCAAAACGCGGGGCAGAAGCTGTCTGGTGATTTCGGACGTCTGGTGGAACTGCTGACGAACCAGCTGGGAACGTCGCGACGCGTGGCGATTCGTCGAGCCAATCTGATTGACCTGCTGGAAGAATCGTTTCAGGTCAGTCATCGTGACTATCGGTCAGTGCTTCCGGAAGTGCGTCGCCTTCAGGAAGCACTGGAAGAACAACGATCCAGTCTGCGAAACCGACTCACTGATCAGCTGCGAGACGAACTGATGGTCAACCGCCATCTCTGGGAACGCAGACTGCTGAGTGCCGTGACGGATCTCTGGGGGTTCAGCCCGTTCTCGTCAGTGCTTCGTCTGTATAACGGACTCGGTGCCTTCATCGCATCGCTCAGTTTCTTCCGTGCTCGCACTTCTGCTCAGATGGCCCTGATCGGCGCCATTCAGGGGGCACGATGGATTAAATCGCGCGTTGAAGAGCATGGTGCAGAATCGTCACTCGACCGGCTGTCCGATTTCGGACTGAGCGATCAGCAGCTCCAGGAGTCTCGCTTGCTGATGGCGGGCTATGTGCGAGCCGCCAGGCTGGATGTTGATGAACAGATCAGTCATCGTGATCTTCAGGACCTGCGTCGTCAGGCCGCGCAGATTGAAGGTCAGTTCCTGGTCGATGCACGACGATCCGTAGATCGACTGATTGAAGAGCTGGCCCAGCGCAATGGCTCTGCAGCGCGACGCTGGCTGTTTGAGGGATTGTTTCTGCTGTACCTTGTCTTTCTGACCGGGCGAATCGGCTACAACTTCTTCTGGAGCTCCTTCCTTGCTCCGGCGTTTGGGAGCCGAGCGGAGGCGGAACCGTTGCTGACCGTGGACTTCTACATCCCCGCCACAATCTTTCTTGTTCTGTGGTCTGCAATTCTGGTGCTGCTGTTCACGTGGCGATTAAGAAGCGGACTGACCGAGCACATTCAGCGTCTGGCACAGACCATGGTTGACAGCCGGCTTCCGGCAGGACTGTTCCCTCAGCTGGATCAGGCCTGTGACTTGGTGTTTGAAGAAGAGCGGACGCTGGACGAACTGATGTCGCGAACAAGCCAATTCCGCCGGCACCTCGCCGAAACCCCAACCTTCCTCGGCGGCCACCGCCGAGAGAATCCATAAGCCCCCAAATCTCTTAATCCTAATCTTAACCTTAATCCTACTCCCCACGCGCGAGCG
>CAZIGZ010000077.1:0-3617 GCA_964538835.1 uncultured Chitinophaga sp.
AGGAAGCCGTCCATTCCGGCTTCTTTGCATCGTTCGCGATCTTCGGCCATGGAGTTGGCCGTTAATGCGATGATCGGAATCGGGGCTCCGGACCGCGATGTGCGATTCTGTTCACGGAGTTTGCGAGCGGCATCGTATCCATCCAGAACAGGCATCTGGCAGTCCATCAGAATGACATCGAGCTGAACGGAGTCGGCCAGAGAGACGGCTTCCGCCCCGTTACCGGCAATGACCACTTCGAACCCTCGACGCTGAAGAATGTTCAGCATGAGCTTCTGGTTCACGACGTTGTCGTCGACCACCATGATTCGCGGAGTGCCTTCAAGAGGAGGCAGGTCAGGTGTCGGCGTTGTTTCAGGAGTGTTCACTGGTGCCTCCGGGCGTCGGCAGGGCGAGGCGTCAAGAATCGTGCAGGGCACGGTCAGTGTGAAAGTGCTTCCTTTGCCAGGCTCGCTGGAGACGGTCAGTTCGCCAGACAACAGCTGAGTCAGCTTCATGGAAACGGCAAGTCCCAGTCCGGATCCACCGTGGCATCGCGTTCGCGAACCATCGGCCTGGACGCAGGGCTCAAAGATCGTAGCGTGGCAGTCTTCAGGAATTCCGATGCCTGTGTCGATGACTCGGAATGACATCTGAGCCAGATTCCCTTCGCGACAGACCGCATCGACTTCGATCTTCACATCGCCGTTCTCTGTGAACTTCACAGCATTGCTGACCAGGTTCAGCAGGATCTGGCGAATGCGGCTTGCGTCTGCCTCAACGATTCGAGGGACTCGATCCGACAGTTCAATCGAGACACGATTTTGTTTCTGTTTTGCTCGAGCATCACAGTCGGAAACCACGCTTTCGGCAATTTCACATGGCTCAAAGGCGCAGGGGTAGAGTTCGATGTATCCGGCGTCGATTGCTGCAAATTCCAGGACATCGTTCAGGATCTGAAGGAGTGATTCACCCGCGCGAACCAGCAGCTGCAGGTTCTCCCGCTGTTCCTCTTCCAGAGGACAGTCGAGCATGACTCGAGACAGTCCAAGGATGCCATTCATGGGTGTTCGCACTTCATGGCTCATATTGGCCAGGAAGGTACTGCGCGCGCGTTCCGCGGAGGCCGCTCGCTCATTCGCCGCTTCAAGCTGTTTGAGAAGGCGTTCCTGCTCGTCCAGGTACCGTCGCTCCATCTTCCTTTGACGCAAGGATGAGAACAGATTCCATCCTGCGGAAGCGGCCAGCAGTGAAGTGACGGCTAACAGAGTTGAGGACTCTGTTCCGAATGTCGCTGCGAAAGAGAGGAGTTGTCCACAGTCCATTTCATGTTCCAGGATGCGGCAGGATGCCAACGCTTGTTGACCGTGAGCAACTGTTAGTCACGACGAACCCCCAGGGCGTCTTGTTTTGGCCACATCCGCACATCTACCCATGGGACAAGCCCGCGATGCTGATGTCGATTGCTCGAATCAGAGTCCCTCATTCCTGTCGCTGGAGTGATTGGTTAGCCTTAGTCGTTTGCCGGGATGGCAGGATTTCTCAGTCTTTTTGCAGTCAGGCTCACGCAAAACTCGGTCATGGAATGACCAAACTACGTCATGGAATGCACCGGAAATTTTTCCTCGAAAAAGTCTGTAACACTTTCTGACGCTCTCCGCTTCGATCTTCAGACGAGACACAACGGTGGCTCGGATGAATGAAAGAAAGAACCCAAAGACGGGAGAACGGTTATGAATATCTCATGGAAAAAGCTGTTGGTTGCTGCGGTCCTGACGGCGGTCGGAGCTTTGAACTGTGCCAGTGCGAGTGCGGGAGATAAGGGGCGTGGTGCTCGACTTGGTGGAAGTGGTCTGGGTGCTCAGCACCAACTGAACCAGACAATCTCCGGCCAGGGCAACTTCGGAAATGGTGGAAGCGGGAAGTCGATTGGCCGGACGGTGACACTGCCCTCGAATACTCTGGGCAGTGGCTCTGGCGGAACCAACAAGGGGCGAACAAAGACTTTGCCGTTCCAGTCAATTGGTCAGAAGACCCCGATCCTGGCCGGGACGCCGATTATGGCCAACCCAACGCCGTTCAAACCGATCAAGCCCCCGATTCTGAATCCATTGCCAACGCCACTGCCTCCGATCAAGCCACTGCCGCCAATCAAGCCGCCGGTCGGAAATCCAGGCGGGCCGCTCAATCCATTTCCTCTGCCACCAATCAAACCTCTTCCTCCGATTCAACCACTTCCGTTTCCACCAACACCACCGATCAATCCGAATCCTCCAGGTGGCGGAAATGGTGGAGGAAACGGAAATGGCAACGGTCACGGCCACGGCTGTCACTGGCCTCATCACTGGAACCACTGGGTCGGTTGCATCAACGTCTACTTTCCATGTCCTCGAGTCATTCAGCCATGTCCACTGCCTTGTGTCGGCGATACCGTGATCGTCACACCGATCGTTACGGAAACGGTTGTTGCCGGTTCTGTCACCCGTATCGGAATCGACCTTGCAGTTCGCGAAGCGAAAGTTCTGAGCCGAGGTGACGCGACGAACGGTGCTCTCTACCGAGTCATGATCGTCAACAACGGAACGATGGATCTGACCGGCAAGGCTCGAATCGCTCTGTTCGCCGTCGGAGATGCTCAGCCGGACGCATCGACACCTCAGGTGCTGGGCGAGTTCAACGGTCTGAAGGCCGGTGAAACGGCGATCGTGGACGTCCGAATGCCAGTCGCCGGAAACGCTCTGCCAAATCTTCTGGTCGCTGTGGAAGTTCCAGAAGGCGTGCAGGACCTGAACGAATCCAACAACGTCGCGATCGGTGAAGTGGCAAAGCTGCCCATGTAAAAGAGTGAAGCTTGTAAGTCAGTGAAGATCGTTGCAAGGGAACGATTGGGGCAATCGTTCTACTCTGGAAGACCCGGTCAACAGCAGTCGACCGGGTCTTTTCGCGCGCTCATCACTCCCATGCCTCCTCTTATTCCACTTCTTCCTATGCCGTTTCCTTATTCTGCTGCGTTGCCCCCGAACCTACCCTTCCAGCAACCGCTCCTGCAGCACCGCGATCGTCCGCGTCAGCAGGACCCGAACCGCCCCGTCTGACTTCTGCAGCTGTTCGGCAATGTCCTTTGTGGCCAGACCTTCCACAAAGCGCAGGCGAATGGCGGTGCGCTGTTCATCGGAAAGTTCCTGAAGGGCCAACTGCAGCCGGAGTTCCTTCTGGTTCCTGGAAAATGCCGCACTGGGCGATGTGATGCTGGCGACCAGCAGGTCCAGAAAGCCGTTGCCCTGGTCGGAGGATGCCTGACTGCTGATCGGGACTTCTCTGGCAGCACTTCGTTTCTTTGCGTCGACGTGATACCGATGAGCATCAATGATGCGTTGTTCGGCCATCTGGCAGAGCAGTCGGAATGGATCACGGCCCGCGACCTGAAAATGCTCCAGCCCGGCGACGGCGGTCAGAGTCATTTCCTGAAAGATGTCTTCCGGTTCCACTTTTCCTCGCAGCATCGGCCCCAGACTGCGTTCGATCCACGATAACAATTGAGGACGATGTGAATCGACATAGCGACTGAGTTCATCAGGAGTGGAAATTGTCACGGGTGATGCTGGGCTCGTCATCGGTTTGTTCCCTTTCGAGCTGCA
>CAZIGZ010000077.1:3717-30073 GCA_964538835.1 uncultured Chitinophaga sp.
CATCGGTGGCAGCGAGGATTGTGCCGGCTGCTGGAAGACTATGAGTTTGATATTCCGGACCTGCGTCCCATGATCTCGCCGGAGCTGATCTTTGAGGAGTATCAGCTGAGAAAGCAGTCGGGCGATCGAGTCTCACCTGGCGAAGTCTTTCGTCGTTTTCCGGAACACGCGGAGTCTCTTGGTCGTCTGCTGCAAATGGATCCGGCGCTGAAGTCGACCATCTTGAGCGGTGATCTTGCTGAGCCGATTCGTGACTACCAGCCGGGTGAGCAGGTCGATGATTTTGACCTTCTGCTTCGACTGGGGCAGGGGGCTTTTGCGACCGTGTTTCTGGCACGTCAGCGTTCGATGCAGCGGTTCGTCGCTCTGAAGATTTCTGCTCACCGCGGATCGGAAGGTCAGACACTGGCTCAGCTGGATCATGAGAACATCATACGTGTTTACGATCAGCGAGTCCTTGCAGATCCACCTGTTCGACTGTTGTACATGCAGTACGCCGCAGGCGGGACGCTGGCTGACTTGCTTCGATTGATGAAATCGTATGCACGTTCTGAATGGAGCGGGCCACTGTATCTGCGATGCGTCGATCAGATTCTGGATCAGCGAGGAGAAATTCGACCGGCGGAATCATCAGTGCGACAGAAGATCGCCGGCATGACCTGGCCGGAACTGGTCTGCTGGATCGGCAGTCGACTCGCCAGCGCGCTCGCGTATGCTCATCGAAGCGGAGTGCTTCATCGAGACATCAAGCCCGCGAATGTGCTGCTGACTGCCGAAGGCGTTCCTCGGCTGGCCGACTTCAATGTGAGCTTTGGGAACCAGGTTTCCGGTGCAACCGCTGACTCAGACTTTGGAGGAAGCATTGCGTACATGTCGCCGGAACAGCTGGCCGTCTGTGACGCATCACAGAAGATGGCTGCCGGTGATCTGACTTCTGCGAGCGATCTGTATTCACTCAGCATCGTGCTTTGGGAATTGCTGACCGGTGGACGTCCAAAACTGGCGCAATCGGGGCGAGGCCAGTTGTCGGGAGTTCTCAAGTCACTTCTGGAAACGGATGAACGCCAGCGTGAATCAGAACAGGACATGGAACAGACGCAGGGCGTGCCACACACTGTTGGCCTTGTCGAAGTGCTGCAGCGCTGTCTGCAGGCGAATCCTGATCAGCGTTACCGAACCGGAGATGAATTCGCTGCGGCATTGGAACTGTGTCTGAACGAGGATGCTCGGCTGCTGCTGAATGATCGAACGACGAAATGGAAGCAGGTGGTCCGCCGATGGCCGCAAACGGCCATCGTGGTAACGACGCTGATTCCGAATCTCATCATGGCCGTCTTCAATTTTTTGTACAACCAGGGAGAGATTCGACAGTCCTTTCCAGCCGGAGAAGAATCATTCCTGAAGATTCAGTCGTACATCAATCTCGTTGCTTTTTCTGTTGGCATCGCGAGTTCGTTCTGGTTGATTCGTTCGGTTACGAAAGCCACCTGTCAGGAAGGTGAGCAGTGTTCCGCGGCACAGCGAGTGCGGCTGCGCAGTCAGTGTCTGCAACTTGGAAACACAGCGGCGATTGTCAGTACGGTGCTTTGGCTGGCAGCGGGACCGGTTTACCCCGTCGCCCTTCATCTGCTGAAAGGTGATGTTCCCGTTTCCATTTATCAGCACTTTGTCGCGTCGTTGTCCCTGTGTGGGTTGATTGTGGCTGCGTACCCCTTCTTTGGAGTTTCCCTGATTGCTGTTCGAGGCCTGTACCCGACGCTGGTCGGAACGGATTCGCTGTCTCCCGAAGAACTTCCCGCACTGCGCAAGCTGAGCAGCTGGACGTGGTTTCATTTGATCCTGGCCGCTGCCGTGCCGATGGTTGCCGTGTTGATTCTGGCCGTCGCGGGCCTGAATCGTCGCTGGGCACTGATTCTTCTGGCGATTGCCGGATCGGTGGGGGTTCTGAATACGACCGCGGCCTTTCGACTGCTGCAAAAGGACATTCAAACTCTGACTGGGCTGATTCGCCGTGCCGACGGCAGTGTGCGATGAGAAGACACGCAGGTCCTGTATCTGGTGTGTGTGCCTGCCATTTTGCATAAAGTGTCCGTAGATTTCGAAAAAGCGCGCTGAGACGGACGAGAACTGACGCCTTGAGAGAAGAACAGCGCTGTTCCAAATCCAGGGAGCCTGCCAGATGGATGAGCCGGAAGTCTTCGACGACTCGGACTTTGAGGAGTTTCGGCTGACGCTGCGGCTTCTTGCCCGATCACAGCTGGGAGTCAAACTTCGGCGTGTTCTGGACGATTCCGACATTGTCCAGCAGACGCTCATGGAAGCTCATGCCAGTCGAACGTCCATTCGAGACAAGTCGAGTTCAGCAAAGTTTGCGTGGCTGCGTCGGGTTCTGACCAACACGATTGTGGACAACGTCCGGAAACACACACGCAGAAAGCGAAATGTTGATCGTGAAGTGGAGCTTGAAGCTCAGGTTCGCAGATCTGCCCTGCGCGCGGAGCAATGGCTGACCGATCGGAGTTCTTCACCTGTCGAACGTGCGGAAAGGAATGAGCAGCTGCAGTCGCTGGCAACAGCCTTGCAGAGTCTTCCTGATGCACAGCGTGAAGCGCTTGAACTGTATTACCTGCAGGGATGCTCTGTGCCGGAGATGGAAAGACTGATGGGGCGAACGGGAGCATCGATTGCGGGACTGATCCAGCGAGGCGTGGCGAAGCTTCGAGTCATCATGAAGGTTCAGGATCCGGTTTCATCGGTTTCACTCGCCATGATGCCGACTCCGGATGAGTGAGAGAGTCCATCGGTATTCCGATAGTCTTCAGGGAGCCCTTCTATGAAACACGTTCGAACGATACTCGAAGAGCCCGCGCCTGGTCGTGTGGAACTTGCGATTGAGGAGTTTCTCCTGAAGCGTGGAGCTCTTGACGTTGATGAGTGGCTGAGTCGTTATCCGGACTGCACGCCGGATCTGCTTGAGTTTCTTCAGAATCAATCCTGCATCTCGTCGGTGGCGAGTGCGTTGTGTGGTGCCCCGAATTCCGTGGATTGTCGTATCGGGGAATATGAGATTCTGGAAGTCGTGGATCGCGGCGGCATGGGAGTCGTCTATAAGGCACGGCAGCCTCGGCTTCGGCGTATTGTCGCACTGAAAATGATCCACCAGGGGCAGTTTGGTTCCCCGGAAGTGCGCAAGCGATTTCAGAATGAAGCGGAGACGGTCGCAAGGCTTCGGCATCCCAACCTCGTAACGATTCATGAGATCGGCGAGCACAAAGGTGTGCCATATTTCTCCATGGAGTTCGTCAAAGGCAGAACTCTCGCGGATCTGATTCGCCAGGGACGGATTCGGCCTCGAGTGGTCGCGCAGATTGCCTGTTCGATCGCCGATACGATCCATTACATCCACGGCTGCGGCATTCTTCATCGCGATCTGAAGCCTTCTAACATCATGATTGATCAGAACTGCGAAGTTCGAGTCACGGACTTCGGGCTGGCAAAGCAGCTTGATCGCGGATACTCACTGACAGAGACAGGACAGATTCTCGGGAGCATAGACTACATGCCGCCTGAGCAGGCGGAAGCTCGCCATGAGCAGATGGGGCCAGCCAGCGACGTGTATTCGATCGGTGCCATTCTGTATGAATTGTTGACCGGCCGGCCACCGTTTCAGAGCGATACATTCCTCGCAACTCTGCGAATGATCCGTGAACAGAAGCCGGTTCCGCCCAGGGAAGTCAACAGTCGAGTACCGGCAGAGCTTGAGGCCATCTGCCTGAAGTGCCTTGAGAAGAAACCATCGGCTCGCTACGCCACTGCCAGTGATCTTGCTCAGGACCTTTCCAGGTTCCTGAACGAGGAACCAGTGGCTGCACTGCAATCCAAGCGGCGCCGTCAGCGTCTCAAGCCAATCGCGGGTGCGGTCAGCGTGATGATGGTCGTGCTGTGCGTTCTGGGTGTCCTGCTTTCGACCGAACCCGGAAACTCTGAAGACGCTCCTGCCTTCGTTCATCAGCCGGGGGTTGGAGAGTCGGAATCGAAAGACTCATCGGGCAACTCGTCGGGAAAAGCGGAGCCATCGAAACAGGAGCCGCAGCGTGTCGCCGAAAACTACAACGAGAACGGTTCCAGCACAGCAATGAAGCCGGTACCGCCGCCCTCACCATCTGAAGCAACGCTGATTGCGGACAATGCGGCAAACCTGCCAGACAACCCTGTTCGCAACGATGGTTCTCAGCGGCAGGCTGGTGCCGACCACCTCCCGTTAAAGATTCCCCAGGAGCCCACCGTCACGCCGCAAGCCGGTATCGCCGTCGTCTTGCCAAACGATCCGCGTCCGACGGTGCCTGTGATCGCTGACGAAGTCGAAAAGGTCCGGCCGGAGCCGGAACGACCGCCAGCTCCGGTCGTTGCGGCGTTCGATGATCGTCATCTTCAGGTGCTGATTTCGACATCGGCCGTTGCGGGTCAGCCCTTCGGTGTGGCTTCCGTCGAACTGGAGATCCGTCCGGTGACGCAGTGGGTTTACCGCGAGGACATTCCTATTCGATTTGTTTCGCGAAACGGCAAGCCTCTTTACGGCACCTTTCAGTATCGCAGTGCCACTGAGGCTACTCGACGTCAGCTGGCGCGACCGGCAAAGCTGACCGGGTGGTTTTTGTTTCGGGGCGAGGAAGCTCCTGTTGTGGATATCGTGGCTGCAGACGACGTGCTGGCTCGCGATGTCGTAATCGGACTTCAGCCGGAGAAGAATCATCGGTCACTTCTACATGCCTGGTGGCGATCTTTTGATCGCACTGAAGCGGTCAATGCGTCTGCCGAGATTGCAAAGGTGAATGCCTACTTTCGTGAGATGCTGGGACGTCGGCTTAGTCTGTACGGAAGCAACAAGGCGCGAAGAGCAACGGCGAGCTCGGGCCTTGAACATGAATTTGAAAGAACGTTCGGGATGCTGTTTGGTTTTGAATCGATTCGGCTGGCCATGATGGCGGACAAGATTCAGTCCACGGGTGCAGAAGCGGAGTTTTCTGATCAGGCACTTCCGGCGCCACTCGTGATTTCCAGTGTGCGAGTTCCTGACCGCATGGACCACGTCGAAATCGAGAGGATTGCGAAGCACATACCGCCGGAGTGCTTCTACCTGCGATGTTTCCGGATCGCGAATTATTCGTGGGTCCGAAATCTGGTGAAAGGCTGGGGCGGCGACCTCGAAGGTGTGGTTGCAAATTCGTCGGTCGACTATCAGGTTCGCGACCGCATTGAATCTCAACTGGCTCTGAATGTCGACAGTCTGTTGAGCAGCGGAGCAGACGACGAGATCACAGACTGTGCTCTGATCGGGCTGGACCCGTTCTTTCATGACGGCGCGGCCCTTGGTGTGCTCTTTGAAGCAAAGTCCTCCGGCAGACTAGGGGAGATCCTGACCACTGAACGAGCTGAGGTGGCCCGTTTGAGGAATCTGACGGAGTCCGTCGTGACGGTTGATGGTCATTCTGTGCGACTGTTGACCACGGGGCATTTTGAAGTTCGATCGTGGTATGCCGTCAAGGGTGATCATCATCTGGTGACCAATTCGAAGGCACTGTTGCAGAGGTTTCTTCAGACTCGTGAATCAGATTCTCTGGGATCACTGGGCGAGTACCAGTATGCACGCTCGAAAATGGATTCCGAAGGCAAGTGTGTGTCATGGCTTTACCTGCCTGATCCGTTTTTCCGCAACATTACGAGTCCCAAATATCGCGTGGAGCTGCATCGTCGACGAAAAGCCGCGGATGATCTGATTGCACTGCAGCTGGCTCGAATGGCAAGCGAAGCAGAGACTGGAGCACCTCTGGATGTCCAGGATCTGGTCCGTCTGGGATATCTGCCTCGCCACTTTGGAACTCGCCCTGACAACAGCAGTGCCACGGTGAGCGACGGTATCGTCTGTGACACGCATCGCGGCGTTCATGGAACATTTCTTCCGATCGCTGATATGGCCGTGGCCACATGCACGAATAACGAGCGTCTTGCTTACGAAGCCTTCCGAAATGAATACTCCAGAGAATGGCGCACGATGGATCCCGTGCTGCTGTCGTTCTTTCGTCGGCCGACGGACGGCGACATGGAACGAATCGTGCTGAGTATCCGGATTACTCCGTATGCTCAGCAGGAATATGAGTTTCTCCGCAGACATCTCGCGTCAGCGCCCAGCCAGAAGAAGATTGCAATTCCCGCAAGGGAACTGATGGGTGTCTCCGCCAGCCTTCGCGCCCCTGGTGGTCTGCAGGGTTTTGCTCATGCCGGGCTGAAGGATGAGATGATTCCGTATGAACTTCATGACGGGAATATTTACCGCACGGGGCGAAATAAGAATCGTTCGTTCGCCAACAGTAACTCGTACGCACTCATTACTGAGCGGAGTGATTCGGCTTCGTATCTGCTGGCAGACTTTGTTCACTGCCTGAAGACACGAAAATCTCTGACAGATCCGGAACCCTCAACGTCGCTGATCGGGCAATTCGTGTTTGCTATCTTCCCGTATCAGCAGATGGTTCGCAGCGGCATCGAATACTACACGCAGAGTTCAGATCGAGGTCGAGCGCTGGCGGCTGATACGGATCTCGGACATCGGGTCCTCGATGATTATTCGCTGGAAGAAGCTGACCGCCCGGCGCATCTGTTTATGCACATGCAGGATGTTTCGTCGTCGGTCGTGTTTCCCTACATTCGAGCATGGACCTATGTGTCTTCTCGAAAAGTCTCCGGGGCGGATGTGGCCAGTTTGAATCGTACGGCCGATCTTCTTCAGATGGATCCGGGATCAGTGCGAACCAGGATCGAAGAAGCGATTCAGGGACGCCTTGTGTGTCCGGCAGGCGGGCAATACGAACCCTTGGTGACGGCCAATCGTCCGCCATTCCTGCGTAGTTCGATGTGGCTTAAGCCCAGTCTGTACGATGAAACGGATGTTCCCGCAGACTACACCTTTCCGTTCTTTGACTGGCTGCACGGTTTTCAGCTGGAGACACAGCTGAACGCAGTCACTCTGGAGTCACGGCTGGAGCTGCGAGTCAAATCGAAGGAAGACGGAGTCGTCTGGGGAATTCCTGAGCTGGCGTCGTTCCGCAAATGACGGCCTGGATGGATCGGGCCGGCGAGTACCGATGAATCGTAATAAAGAGGGGCTCACGTGATTTCACGTGAGCCCCTTGAGTTTCATCAGGTGCCATGTCTGGCGGAGCTAAGCCATTCATGAAAGCACGCCGTGGCTGCGGCGCGAAGGGCGAGTTCATGGTCGGCGGCTGCCTGACGCAGCTGTGGAACGCTGATTGAAGCGACACCGGAAATCTCGCACGCGTGTCCGACGTACCAGCGCTCAAGTCCGCGGGCACTGACTTCCGGATGAAACTGCATCGCGAGAATGTGCTGACCGACTGAGAACGCCTGATTTTCGTACATCGCGGTGGAGGCAAGCAGTTCCGCCTCGGCCGGTCGCGTGAATGTATCACCGTGCCAGTGAAGGACAGCAACGTCGTGAAGGTGACGCAACGGACTGTTCTGACCGGCCGGCGTCAGAGTCAGCTTGCTCCAGCCGATTTCTTTGCCATGTCCGGGATGCACATGACCACCGAGAGCCTGAGCGATCAGCTGAGCCCCCAGGCAGATTCCAAGCACCGGTTTGCGATCCGTATGCCGCTGAGCAATCAGGCGCAGCTCATTCTTCAGGAAGGGGTAGGCATCCTGTTCGTAAACACCGATTGGTCCGCCCAGCACGATCAGGAGATCGGCATTCGCGATGGATTCGTCGTTCAGGTCATCCGTTGGTGCTTCAACGTAACGGATTGTGTAGCCAGCGTCCGCCAGCACGTGAGCAAACTGGTCAAGGTCTTCAAATGCCACATGCCGGATGACGACCGCCGTGGCCGTGGAAAGAGACTTCATGGATGTCGTTGCCGTCAGAGAAGAGACAGAGGACCGAAACCGGAAGTGCTCTGTCCATTCGCGACGGCGTCAGATCACTTCATGAATCGGCTTGTTGCCGGGATCCACCAGATACTGAGGAACGCCGGACAGATCAAAGATGCGAGTATTCTGCGCGTCGATACCGGCACAGTGGTAGAGAGTCGCGAAGACTTCCTGGAATGTGACAGGCCGAAGCTGAGGCACCTCACCGTAGCGATTCGTGGCACCAACGGCCTGGCCCGTTCGCATGCCGCCACCGGCCATCACGGCGGTGTTGGCCTGAGGCCAGTGGTCGCGACTGTTGTGGCTGTTGATTTTTGGCGTTCGTCCAAATTCACCCCAGACGACAACACTGACGTCCTTGTCGAGTCCTCGTTCGTGAAGATCCGTGACAAGAGCCGACAGTCCAGCATCCAGGCGAGGACATTCTTCACGACACTTGGGGAAATTCATTCCATCAGCGCCGTGCCAGTCCCAGCGGCTGAAGTTCAAGCTGACAAACCGCGCACCGGCTTCGACCAGTCTTCGTGCAAGGCAGAGGTTTTCCACCATCGGCGGAGCACCGTCGCGCTGGAACTTGTCGCTGCTTTCTCCATAGCGAGCCACGATCTTTGGGTCTTCTTTGGAAAGGTCCAGAGCATCAATCAGCGTGGAAGTGGTGAGAATGCCCATGGCCTGCTGAGTATAGACATCCAGGCTTCCCATCTGTCCTTGATGATCCGCCTCGCGCTGGAAGCGATCGAGCGACTTCATCAGACTTGTTCGGTCCTGAAGTTTCTCCAGAGTGATGCCGTTCAGAGTCATGTTCTCCGGCTTGCTGCGAGCTTCTCGACCGACCAGATTGAAAGGAGCATGTGCCACACCAAGGAAGCCGCCGGTTCCCGGTTCGCCCCACGTTCGGTTTCCCGTCTGGTACATCAGTGCGACATTCGCAGGAACGGCAGGAGTCACCTGACCCGCCATGTGCGACACCCACGCACCGCCAGAGGGCCATCCACCTGGCGGCTGTCGACTTCCCTTGCGCCGGCCGGTCATGCACTGATAGGCATCGTGAGCACCGTCGGAATCGGACAGTGATCGAACAAGCACAAACTTGTCCATCATCTGTGCCATGCGAGGAAACAGTTCGCTGACGAAGATACCTGGCACATTCGTCGTGATAGCAGCGAACTCGCCGCGGATCTCCGCCGGAGCATCCGGCTTCGGATCCCACATATCGAGGTGCGGAGGCCCGCCGGGAAGATAGATGTTGATGATCGCCTTGTGACCTCGAGCCTTGCCGGTCTGTTCTTCGGCCTGCAGCGTCTGAGCCAGGCTGATGCCGCCCAGTGCCATACTTCCAATGGACAAAAAGTCGCGCCGGGAGATTCCGTCGCAGAAGCCGGACGAACGACCATGATGGCGACCTGTGATTGTCAGCATACGGGCAGTCCTGAAAAGGTCATCGCGTACTTTGTGAACCAAAGTAGGACGCAGCTCGAAGAATGGGCGGGGCAGGGGAAGGAAAGACTGAAGAGGCGGGATCCGGCTTGTATTTCATCGTACTCCGGTGGTCAAGGTTTGCACTCGAAATGTGGGCAAACGCAGTGTTTTACGCGAGGCGAATTGGGGAGCCGGACTTGCAGATTGAACCCAGAGTGAACCTGGTGGTCAGGAGGAATGGTTCATGGTGTGTGGTTCTTGGTTAATGGTTAATGAGAATTGGAGATTGCAAAATGAGGTGGGCGGCGTTGGCTTTGTCGCAATTTGCAAATTTCATTCTCCAATCATCAATAACCATTTCCCCTTTCCTCTTCCTCGGGGGCAGTCTGCGGTCCACGCGACGCGCCTGCCGAGATGCGTCCAGCAGCTCGAGTAGGGGGATTCATGACGTGTACTAGTGCTGCCTGATATGCGAGGGTTTCCTCTCAGGGAAAGTCCGACGATGTCGGGAGATGCCAGGCATTTCGTTGGTAAGGCGCTTTGCTACGGGTGTTTTCATGCAAGTTCCTGGTAATCCCCTCGATTCACAGGACTGCAACTCCACAGCGAGCAAAGTACCAGGATTTACCCAGAGGAAGTGCCCTCAACTTTTGCCCTTTCAGAAATTGAGTATTCCGGCCGTAAAACTGTCGACGCTTCAGCCCGAAGAAAACAACAGATCAGTAATCCAAACGTAGACATCCGGAATCAGCGGATCAGAAAATTCCAACACGAGGTTCTGTCATGATTCAGACGATCGCTCCGTCAGGTCCAGTGACCACTGCCGCTCCGTCCGGTGAAGAGACTGCATACCGAACCTGGCTGTCACGCCGCGACGCTGCTCGACAGCAGATCCGTCGGCTGTCACGCCGCGAACTTCAGGTCGTCCAGCTTGTCTCAAGCGGCCTGGCCAACAAGAGCATCGCTCAGGAACTTCAGATCAGTGTGAAGACCATTGAGAAGCATCGAGCCAACGCGGCTCGCAAGCTGGGAGTCAACAGCACGGCCGAGATGGTTCGCATCACGGTACTGGCGGACCACGAACTTCCCGAACGTACTCGTGCGGCTGCTCCAGGATACTTCGGTACTGGCGACGTGACGGGCGAAGACAACTGATCATGTAGAACGGCTGTCCTCAGCCGTTAGCCCGAATGCCGTCTAGCATTGGTTTTTGCACAACAGAGACCGCAAGCCATCCGTCGTTCTTCTGAAACAATCCGGTCGGTTGATGGGACAAGTTCCCTGAGGTGACTATAAAAAGCCTGAGTTTCGATCTGGAAGACTGGCCTTCACATCGTTCCCCCCGAACATGAGGCCGTCGCGATCGAGTCAGGCTTTTTTTGTTGGCCCTGCGATGCAGACATCGCCGGCACGATTCGGAAAGTAGGACACCATGGCGGATTGGATCGAACCACCAGCGAAAGCTCCCGCGTTTTCGCTCAAGGCCACCGATGGCAGCACCGTGAAACTGTCGGACTTCAAAGGCAAATACGTTGTTCTGTACTTCTATCCCAAAGACGATACCCCGGGCTGTACTCGTGAAGCCTGTGCTTTCCGTGATCGGTCGCAGGAAATTCAGGATCTGGGTGCTGTTGTTCTGGGAGTCAGCGCGGACAGCGTGGAGAAGCACCAGAAGTTTACGCAGAAGTATGATCTGAATTTTCCTCTGCTGGCTGACACCGAACATGAACTCGCCGAGAAGTATGGTGCATGGCGGGAAAAGAACATGTACGGCAAGGTTTCCATGGGAATTCAGCGATCGACCTACATCATTGATCCGGCTGGCAAGGTTGCGAAACTGTGGAAGAAAGTGTCGGTCGACGGTCATGACGAACAGGTCATCACGGTTCTGAAAGAGCTGACCGCCGGCTGAACCTTCGCTGAGCTTTGCCGTTGTCCCAAACGATAGGGAGGAGCATTCTCCGGTGGACGACGGAGCGTGAGATTGTCTGCCGTGAGACTGCAGGTCGTACGATTCGACAGGACGACATTGCTGAACCAGAATGCGGTATCGCATTCGCTCCGTGTGTCTGGTTCATGCCCGCACGGTGGTTCCCGTCTCAGAAAGACCGTTGTATGAGTCACGATCACCGACGTGCAGTCATCCTGTTTGCCGGCTTCCTGTGTCTTGCTGAGTCTGGATGTGGTCGTGAGGGGACACCTGCTGCTCCAGCACCGGACAAGGGGGCAACCGAGCCGGCTGACGCAAAGCCCAAGGCCACGATCAGCGTTCGGAAGCTCCCGGCCGCAACTGAAGCTCAGGCAAAGGATCTGGTCAAGCAGCTTGATGCGGCAATCGCCCACCAGAGCACGGGTGAGGTCAGTCGTCTTTTTGATCAGAACCAGCTGATGGATCAGATCCTTGCCGGATTTACGGTCATCCCGGAGGAGAAAGAAGAAGTCGTTCGAGGCTTGAAGCAGGTCGAAGGTGTTTCGGACCTGCCGGACAAGATTGTCGCGGCTGTTCGAAACGGGGGCGACTATCGATTTGTGCGACTTGTGCAGAAAGACGGTCAGTACCGACCGCTGTATCGGCTGACGATGCCGGAAGATGGCGGAGTCAATTATCACGAGCTTGTGGTCGAAGTCTCCGGTGAAAAACCGCTGATCACGAATGTCTACCTGTACCTTTCCGGAGAGTCTCTTTCAGAATCCGTGCGCCGGGTTCTGATCCCGGCGCTGGCGTCGGAAGACGCTTCGATCGTTGGGGAACTCAGCGGAACGGAAGCCGAGATCCTGAAGAACCGCGAAGTACTGCGACAAATCAATAGTCTGATGAGTCAGCAGAAGTTCGAAGAAGCGTCGGCAAAGTTTAGCGAGCTGACTCCGGAGTTGCAGCGAGAACGATCGACGCTGATGACGCGGCTGGTGATTTCTCAGGGTCTGAGCGATGCGGAACAGGAAGCAATTGTTGAAGAAATGGCGAAACAGATTCCCGGGCAACCCTGTTCCGACTTTCCTCTGTTCGCCCTGCGCAAGAAGCAGGCCAGGCATGACGATGTGATTCAGATTGTTGATCGGTTGCAGAAGTCGATCGAAGATCCTTATCTGGATCTGCTGAAAGTCGATGCCTTGCTGGCGGTTGGAAAGACGGATGAAGCGCGCGAGGCTGTTGTTCGCGTCAAGACGGCGTGCCCGGATCGCTCGGATGTTTACTGGATGGAGATTGCCGTCTCGCTGAAGACTCGCAACTTTGACGAGACCGCCCGTTTGCTGGATGAAGTTGGCAAGACGTTTGGACTCGAGTTTCGAGACCTCTCGTCGGTTCCCGAGTATTCGGAGTTCATCGCATCGGAGCAGGGGAAAGCATGGCTGAAGAAGCAGGACGAGGCTTCGACGCCAAAGGAGCCCGCTGAATCAGCGGAATCACCCAGGCAGGCGGAAAAGAAATCCGAGTGACTGGTGGAACGACGGAAAAAAATTCCGGAAGGCTGAAGTTCCGTTCGATGCTTTTGACGAACTTGCCAACTTTCTGAAAAAAAAGCCGCGTCAATTCTCGGGCTCTTTGGCCAGGGAAGGAAAAATCCCCAGGGTCGGAAGAGTCATGATGGAATGCCATCTGCTAAGCAAGTTCCCTGCGCGGATTCTATGGCTGTTCAATGACTGGCAATCCAACGCCTGTCGGCAATGAGCCATAACGTCCGCGAAACCAACCGGCAGATTCGTTTGGGTTCAGGGAAACATGCCCTGAGAGCAGGACGCTGAAAACCCATGGTGATCACTCCGACAATGCCAGTGATGGCGGACTTTCTGAAAGCGGCTCCCTCGGAACCTCGCTGGACAGAACCGTCACAGCCCGTTGAGGAAGCACCCGTCTCGCGTCGCACGGAAGAGGCTTCGAAGAGCGACGACGAAGCTCCCGTGGAAAACGAAAAGCCGGACGACAAGTCTGACGAAGATGACTTCTCGGACATGCTGAATCAGGCCATGATGGCGACGGGGCAGGTCCAGCAGCAGAAGGCGGAACCCAAAACAGAGAACGCTGAGAAGAATGGAACGTCTCAGCTGACGGCTGTTTCAGCGAACAGTGCGGGCTCTGATCAGAAGACTAAGACAGAAGCATCTGCCGCCCAGAGCCTTCAGACCAAAACACAAACCGCCGAGCAGGCCACGGTTGCCGACGCATCCCTGGCCACACTGACGACGGCCACTGACGCAAAGGAAACTCAGGCGACCGATGCCTCCGTTGAAGAGCTTCTGAAGCCACTCCTGAATGCTCAGCAATCGCAACAGGACGATGCATCAGCTCCTGTTGTCGATCTGAAAAGCAGCCAGCTGGAGGTTGTGCAGCAGGTGACACCGAACAGTCAGCAGGACAGCAACGGATTGGAGACGCTGAGCCAGCTGCAGATTCAGACAACACAGACAACAAAGCCGGATGTGGCAAATCTTCAGGCCGCAGCAACCGCAGCGTCGGCCGCACCTGTTGTCGCGGAAGCGAAGCCTTCCGACATGCTGATGACAATTCAGGCCGACCCGGATGATGTGACCGAGGAGATCCTGTCAGCGTTGCAGCGATCCATGGAAGGTCCAGGTCCGGTGGCCGGCTCCTCGACGGGCTCATCGAATATCCTGTCAGGCAGCCTGACGAACAATCGTTCTGTCTTGTCCGGCAGCGGAACGGAACCGGCTTCTGGTCCAGGGGCTCCGGTGGTCGGAGCGAGTCCTGTGGCCGGCAACGCTCCGAATGTGGTCAACAATCTGTCAGCAGCGATGACCAATGGCGGGGATCTCACCGATCGTCGCGGATCGGGCCAGGGAAGCAACCGAACGATCATGCCATTGCCACTCGAAACAGTGGCAGGGGCAGGCAATCCATCCTCACCGTCCATAAACTCGGTGGGCGTCGCTTCCGCTTCGACAACAATCGACCTGACATCGACAGTCACGGCCGAGGTTCGGCAGCCTCTGTCGGCTCAGGTTTCGCGAGCTGTGCTGGAACATCTGGAACGCGGAAGCACGTCAGAAACGGATCGGCTGACGGTTCGCCTTGATCCGCCTGAGCTTGGTGAAATGACGATTGAGCTTTCAAAAACGAAAGACGGTCTGTCTGTTCGCGTGACGGCTCGTGAAGCTGTGACGATGGATATGCTGCTGTCACGCGGATCAGAAATTGAACAGCATCTGAAGAGTCAGGATCTGAATTTGAAAGCTCTGGAGTTTCTGTCGCCGAACATGATGGGGCACAATGATTCCTCATCCAGTCAGCGACGTGATTCTTCAGAGACTCGTGAATCCAGTATGGGGCTGCGATCTGCGAGTGGACGACGAGGGGCCAGCGGTGCGACAGGCAGTCGAAATGCGGTCGGCACAGCCAGCCCGCAGGACAATTCGAAAGCGCTGAGTTTTCGAGCCTGAGTGATGCGGCACTCACCGCAACGGGAATTTCAGGGAGGGGACAGGGATGTCAGCAACATCATTCAATGCGGAGCTGGGGAAGAATCAGTTTCTTCAGCTCCTGGCGACTCAGTTGCAGAATCAGGATCCGATGCAGCCAGTGGGCCAGCAGGAGTTTCTGCAGCAGCTGGCTCAGTTTGCCACCGTCGAGGGGATTGAGAATCTGAACAACGAGTTCAAAACCGTGGGGGGCAAGCTGGATCAGCTCGTGGAAACATCGGGCAGCACTGAGTTGTCTCAGCTGCAGCTTCTGAATTCCGGAGCAGGCCTGCTGGGAAAAAGTGTTCGGTACGGTGATGCCAGTGGTGACGTGGGAGTTGTGTCCGAGATCAAGCCGGATTCCGGTCAGGTTCTGGTTCGCATCGGCAGCACGTTCATGCCGATGAGTGACATCCAGGGCATCGCCACGAGCGTTTCGGAACTCAGTAATTAGTCCTATCTTTGTTCACAGTATTTTGTCTCAAGGAGGCAGGAACGAACGTTCCTGGCAGACAGAACTATGGCCAACTCGCTCTTAACCGGGATTTCAGGTCTTCGTGGACATCAGAAGATGCTGGAAGTGGTGGGTAACAATCTCGCCAACCTCAACACAACAGCCTTTAAATCTTCACGAGCACTGTTTTCGGACCTGATGTACGAAGTGCAGCGTGGTTCGTCGTCTTCGTCAACCGGTCTGCTCGGCAGCGTGAATGCGGTTCAGATCGGTACCGGAAGTCGACTGTCGCAGGTGGACCTGAACTTTGCTCAGGGCAACCTTGAAGCAACGGGCAACGACCTGGACATGGCACTGGATGGTGGTGGCTTCTTTGTTGCAACTTCGGCGGAACGAGTTTACTTCACGCGAGCCGGTGCGTTTTCTCTGGACGAAAGCGGATATCTCTCCGACCCGTCCACCGGTTATCTGATTCAGCGATTCGGAACGGTTGGTGAGGCAAACGGTGACCTGCCATCGTTCCAGCAGGCGGGTGACAATCGAGTTTACGTTCCGAAAGGAACTAACATTCCGGGTCTGATCTCGTCAACTCTGAATGTCAAAGGAAACCTGTCTTCGATGTCGACCGGACCGGTTTCCCAGGAGCTGACAACTTCGGCTCCGCTGACTGTCGGCGGAGTGCCAGCGACGACATCGACTCTGCTGAGTGACCTGGATACCAATACCGTTGACTATGTGACCAACGATAAGCTGATGATTGCTGGTCGAAAACCGGACGGATCACTGCCAACATTCAGCGATATGGATGTGGATGGTACAACAACAGTCGCGGACCTGATTGCCCGCCTGAATGCGGCATTCGACGGGGCCAACGTGACGCTCGACAGCTTTGGAAACATCGTGGCCACCGACGTCGACACCGGCCCATCATTCCTTGACATCACCATTTCTGACGGACCCACGAACGTAGGGCGGTCAGACTGGGAAGATGTGGAGATGATTGAGACGGACAAAGGCAAGGACGCAGACACTGTGTACCAGGCGGTGGAAGTTTTTGATGAAAGCGGAGCCGCCCATTCGATTGGCCTGACATTTACCAAGCAGGCCGATGGCTCGTGGAACATGGTGGCTGATGTTTCGCCGATCGATGGTGTCATGCTGGATTCGGAAGTCAATGGAATTTCGTTTTCGGCAAACGGCTCCTTTGCTCAGGTGACCGGAACAGGTGTCGGTGACATCAATATCACTGTTCAGTTTGACGGCCAGCCGGCTCCTCAGAACATCGAACTGTTCTTTGGTGATCCCGGTGAGTTCGACGGTCTGACTCAGCTGGGCGTTGCTTCTTCGCTGGAACTGTCTCCTAACGGTTATCCGCCTGGGGAGCTGGCAGAAGTTCAGGTGGACACCGACGGAACACTCTTTGGTCTCGCGACAAACGGGCTCAGCATTCCACTGGCTCAGCTGGCCATCGCCTCGTTCCGAAACGTCGACGGTCTGGTCTCCGTCGGAGCCAACTACTACGAATCCTCTCTGGCCAGCGGTAATCCGGAATTCGGTACCGCATTGACGGGAAATCGAGGCTCTGTGCGGTCAGGTCAGCTGGAAGGTTCCAACGTCGACCTTGCCCTCGAGTTTACTCGCCTGATCATCGCTCAGCGTGGATTCTCGGCGAACGCCAGAACCATCACGGTGACGGATGAGGTCCTGCAGGAACTGACGACGATTATTCGATAGTCCGAGGTCTCTGGTTAGCCGTTTCGTTGAACCATGATTCCTCTTGTTCCCATGACTCCCATCCCCGCCACCTCTGGCTAAATTCCGGAACCGATTTCAGGCCGGACGCGCTGGGGGAAGATGGTTCTTCCAGCGGCAGAGCCTCGCAGAATTTCCCGCTGCTTCAGGATATCCAGAGCAGCAATGCGATACGTTTCCGCCATCGTCGGGAAATTGAACGTGTTGTTCACAAACACATCCACGTTCATGTTCCCGATGATTGCCATCTGGCCGATGTGAATCAGTTCCGTCGCACTGTCGCCGGCAATTTGAACTCCCAGAACGCGTTCGCCCCGAGGATCCGTGACCAGTTTCAGAACTCCCGACGTCGACGCCATAATGTGTGCACGGGCAACGCGATCCCAGGGGACTCGCGCGACAATCGGATTGCCGTACTGAGCCACTGCTTCACGTTCTGTCATTCCCACCGTCGCCAGTTCCGGGATGGAATAAATTCCGGCCGGAAGCGAACCGAGGCCTTCACGGAACTTCCCTGTGAGCGCATGGCACATGGATCGTCGTCCCTGTTCCATGGACGCGGATGCGAGTGATGGTGGGCCAATGGTGTCGCCGACGGCATAGATGTTCGGGACCGCGGTCTGGCAGTATTCGTTGACGGTCAGCAGTCCACGTTCATTGACCGCGAGTCCGGCCTTTGCAATATCCAGTGATTCGAGGTTCGCGACGCGACCGAGGGCAACGAAGGCCTTGTCTGCCTTCAGGACTTCGCCGCTGGCAAGCGTGGCCTTGACCGCGCTGATGCCGTCAAACTTCACGGACTGCACATCACACTTGCCTCGGAAACAGCCGCCGTTGACTTCCAGCTGCTGCACGAAGAAGCTGACAATCTCCGGATCCAGGAAGCTCAGCGGATAATCGCCACGATCAATCATCGTGACCTTCACGCCAAGAGCTGCGAAGGTCGCTGCATACTCACACGCAATCACCCCGGCCCCAAAGACCAGCAGTGACTGAGGCAGATACGACATGGACAGAATCGAATCACTGTCCAGAATGTTCTCATGGTCCACCGGGATATTGGGCGGATTTCGAGGACGCGAGCCGGTGGCGATCACGATCGTCTCGGCGGAGGCAATCGTCTTTTCGCCACTGATGGTCTCGATGTGGACTTCGTTGGCCGACAAAAAGCGAGCCTTGCCCCAGGCTCGACTGATGCTGGCAAACTCGAGACTGCGTCGCGTCGTTTCCTGGTAGGCATGGATGACGTCGTTCAGTCGTTTCATCAGACTACAGACGCTCAGCTGAGCATCGTGCGAGATCCTGTAGACATCACCACTGCGTCGCTGAAATGTCGTCAGTGACAGCGCGGTTTCTCGTAGTGTCTTGCTGGGAATGGTTCCATACTGAACGCAGGCTCCGCCAACGGCTGCTTCACGTTCAATCACCAGAACATGAGCATCGCGGGAAGCAGCTTCCAGGGCCGCATTCTGACCGGCAGGTCCGCTGCCGATCACAATGACATCGTAGTCGTGTCGGTTGGTAATCATGTTGTGCTGTTCACCCACTCCAGAATTTCATCCCTGTGTCGGGCGATCGTATTGAACTGTTCCGAATACAGACCGAGGACGGCTAGCATCGGATGAGGATTGGATTCGTCAAAGGACATCGTGTTGGGATCCAGCGCGTTCATCGCAAGATCCATTGCAAGTCTTACGGCGGCGGCCTGGAGTACACAGTTCGGCGCCTGTTCCGGATTCAGCTGGTACTGTACGGCTTCAGCAACGCGATCAGTCAGGCCCCACGCGCCGATCAGTCGAGCGGCCAGAATGACTCGATGGTCGTCGGCTGCCTGAACGATCTCCGCATCGGTGGCGTTCAGGCCCTGCCTCTTTCGACGATCGGCCAGGGCCTGAAACAGAATCGGGCGACCGACGTCGTGCAGCAGTCCGCTCAGAAAGGCCTCTTCCACATTCATACGTCGAACGCGGGCGATTTCCTGACAGAACGCACCAGTGGCGAGTGAACGCCGGAACGAAATTCGGACGTCTTTTTCAAACCCAGGCACATCAAAGATACGACACTGACAGGAAATCAGCACGGTAATTTCCCGAACACAGATCAAACCGAGGCGAGCAACCGCCTGCTGAATGGATGAGACTGTGACGCCGGTGTTGTAACGCACCGAGTTCGCAATGCGCAGAAGATGAGTAGTCAGCGACTGGTCACGCTTGATCAGGGCGACGATGTCGGAGGCTTCGCAGTCAACATCATTCGTCAGGCGAAGCAGCTCCGCAGCAACCTCGGGCAGCATCGGCAGTTCACAGTCATCTGATGTTGCGACCGCTCGCACCGCATCCATCAGAGACTCATTGGAATTCACCAGCGTTGTTGTCATTCCGCTGCTCCGGGAACATTCAATATCAGGACGTGTTTCGTAGTGTGATGCTTTCTGGACGCTGCAGACAGGAGAAACCTGCAACACCCGAGACGACAGCGCAAAGGTCGCGCGGCAATCCGTGACATCGATATCGCAGCAGTCTGCGTGGACTTGCGAACTTTCCCGGGTGGTATCGAACCTGCCTTCCGGACATTAGCATCCAATGGCAGACCGTAACGGTGGAAACGATTCTGACGTCGACCGTTTGAAACCGGGCAGGGGAGAAATCTGAGCGTGGGCTCCGAAGCACACTCCGGAAATCGCTATCGCCAGAACTTCCACCACGGTTTCGTTTTGCGATTCGAAGAGAGTTTTGCTGTATCCTGCGACGGAATCAGCACACTCTGAATGACGCCATCCTGCAGAACAAAGATCGCCGGGGAAATCGGAGCGTGTCCGTAGGAATCGTCATTGTAGGTGTAAAACACAAGTTGAACGAACAGAGCCATAGCCTCGTCAGTAAGTCCATCACGAGTGGCCATGAGGCAGGTTCGACGAGGAGCTGCGACAAGAATTCGCTCTGCTTTCAGAAGACGCTGGCATTCCTGCATGGCCTTCGAGTCAAGGACTCGCTCGGCAGAGAACTCCTTGCCCGAACTGGTGGCAAACGGCAGCCCGTTGGATTCACCGAGTTCCCAGTCGTAATTCAGGGTGGCAAGGTTGCCCAACGCTTCCGCAAAAAGAGACTCCGGGTCTCCCGCTTTGCTGGCCGGGACAAACTGATACTGCTGACCCGCATCGAATCCAAATGCCACAACGGGAGCACTCGGAATATTGTCGCCAATCAACCGATGTGCGACCAGGTGGCGGTGAGGCCAGTCATGTGGCTTGAGGATTGGAAAGATGGTCGGCATCGTATGTCCTGTACCTGCCTGTCGGTTGGTCGTACCAGAGGCTGCACAGTAGCAGGTTCCCGATGACACTGTGCAGTCATTTTTCCTCGGTACTGTTAGCAGGACAGCCCTTGGGGGACTCAGATTTGCATTCACGCGTGCCGCCGCGACAATCTGCTTTGGCCATGATTCAAGGTTTTTTCAGTCGAGCGATCACTTGTCCAGCAACAAACCTGCCCCCAATTCTTCGGGTCAGCTCTCTACGTCCCGAGTGACCAGTGCCGTCCAGAGCCGTGCACGCAGCGTGATTCGTTCCGCTCTGACTTCCGGTAAATGGCTGCGGCGAGCCATCTGGGTCTGGCCGTTGATCGCGGCTTTGATTCTGGGCCTGATCGGTCTGACGCTGCGTTCGTCCGTCGAAATGACTCTGCAGAAGGATATCGCTGACAGACTTCAGGCGAATCTGCAGACAGAAGTCACAGCGCTGACTCTCTGGGCGAAGGCCAATGAAAAGGCGGCGGTGTCTGCGGCCGTTGATCCGAACCTGATCACCGTCGTCGAACAACTCCTGAGCGGTGCTGGCACGACGGCGTTGCAGGCCGATCTGATCCAGGCGCCGGAGCAAAAGGCCCTGCGTTCGATTCTGGACCCGTTTGTCGAAGCCAGTGACTATCAGGAATGGGTAATCGTCAGTCCGGCTCAGAAGATCATCGGCTCCTCACGCAATGACAACCTCGGGATCGACAACCCAAAAGATGATGTCCAATGGTGCGACATTGCTCTGAAGGGCAAAGCCACCATTTCGCCTCCTCGCAAGAGTGTTGTACTCCTCAAGGATATCGACGGCCAGCTTCGCGCCGGTGTGCCGACGATGTTCGTCTGGGCGCCGATTCGCAACAGCCAGGATCAGGTCATTGCGACGCTCGGCCTTCGTATTCCGCCGTACAAGGAGTTCACTGAATTTCTCAGCATCATCCGGCCTGGAGAAACGGGCGACACTTATGCCATCGTTGCGGATGGTCGCATGGTTTCCGTCAGTCGTTTTGATGAACAGCTGCGTCGAATCGGTTTACTGCGTGATGATGAATCTTCCATTCTGAACATCAGTGTTCGTGATCCAGGCGTTGACATGGTGCAGGGATTGCGACCGGAGCGATCCCGTGCAGATCAACCACTGACACTGGCTGCTGCGGACGTTGTTGCGGGCAATTCCGGTCAGAACCTGGCGGGCTATCGAGATTATCGTGGCGTGCTCGTGATCGGCGGATGGAAGTGGCTGCCGGAATTTGGAATGGGCATCATCACGGAGCAGGAACACGCCGAAGCCTTTCGAATTCTGACTCTGCTGCGCAACGTCTTCTGGAGCATGTTTGCTTTGCTGGGACTTGCCGCCGGAGCCATCCTGGCCTTCATGCTGGGACTTCGCCGTCAGCAGCTGAAAGCACAGAAAGCCGCGCTGGAAGTGAAGCGACTTGGCCAGTATGCACTGGACATCAAGCTGGGCGAAGGCGGAATGGGAACGGTTTATCGAGGACATCATGCGATGCTTCATCGACCGACTGCTATTAAATTTCTGAACGTGGAGAAGACCAACGATCAGACGATTGCCCGCTTCGAACGCGAGGTGAATCTCACGGCCAGCCTGTCGCATCCCAACACGATTGCGATCTACGACTACGGGCGTACGCCGGAAGGGATTTTTTACTACGCGATGGAGTACCTTGAGGGCATCGACCTTGAGACGCTTGTGAAGAAATACGGTCCGCTGCCGGAAGCTCGCGTTGTTCATTTTCTCAGGCAGGTCTGCGGTTCTCTTGCGGAAGCTCATGGGATCGGGCTGATCCATCGCGATATCAAGCCCGCCAATATTTTCGTAACTCAGCGAGGCGGCATCTTTGACTTCATCAAGCTGCTGGACTTCGGACTCGTCAAAGCGCTGGATGAATCTCGCCAGGCACGGCTCACATCGACTGGCGCACTGGCAGGAACGCCGCTGTATCTTTCTCCCGAAGCAATCGAAAGGCCGGACACCGTTGATGCTCGCAGCGATCTCTACGCGGTCGGGGCTGTGGGATATTATCTGCTGACAGGAACACCGGTCTTTGACAGTCAGAACGTCATGAAGATCCTGCAGAGTCATGTTGGTGCGGCTGTGGAACCACCGTCCAAACGGCTTGGAAAAGACGTCTCACCGGCCCTGGAAGTTCTGCTGCTGCAATGTCTGGAAAAGGACCCAGTGCGACGTCCGGCCACGGCTGCCGAGCTTGAGGCGGCTTTCTCCGCATGTTCCATTCAAGGCCACTGGAACAGAAACGACGCTGCCGACTGGTGGTCACGCATCACGCTCTCACCATCCGCCTCAGGTTCTGCTGCCACGACAGACAGTCAATCCTCCGCGGTCGGAGCAACTGTGATCACGAGGGATCTCAGTTAGTGCCTCAATGGAGCAATCTTCATCCAACCTGGTTCGTTGCAATCATTCACTGAGAACTGAGCACTCTCCAATGCGGCACCTCGCTTATTTCGTCGCCCTGCTTGTTTCATGTCTCGGTCCTGTCTTAGGCTTTGGTCAGGGACAGTCGACCCCGTCAGAATCTGCCGATGTTGTTGTCCTGGGGGCTCGTGTTCATTCGATGGACAGGGATGACACGGTCTACGAAGCGATTGCATGTCGTGGCGACAGGGTTCAGGCGATTGGAAGTCGGTCTGAGGTGGAAAAATTCATCGGGCCGGAGACGCGAGTGATCGAGGCCAACGGGAAGGTGGTTGTTCCCGGCTTCAATGATGCTCATGTGCATTTTCTTTCCGGTGGTCTGCAGCTGTCGTCGGTTCAGCTTCGTGAGGCAAAGACGAAGGAAGAATTCGTCTCGCGGCTTCGTGACTTTGCGGCGACGCTTCCGAAAGGGCAGTGGATCACGGGCGGTGACTGGGATCATGAAAACTGGCCGTCGGGGGAACTGCCGGATCGCGAATGGATTGATTCGGTAACTCGCGATAACCCCGTGATGATCAGCCGACTGGATGGCCACATGGCTCTTGCGAATTCGCTGGCTCTGCAGCTAGGAGGAGTCACGAAGGACACGGCCGATCCTGATGGAGGACTGATCGTTCGGCATGCTCAGACTGGCGAACCGACCGGCATCCTGAAGGACGCAGCGATGTCCCTGGTGTCTCGCCGCATTCCCGGGCTTTCCTTCGAATCACGTCTGCGAGCTGCAAAGTCGGCTACGGATTATGCGGCGTCACTGGGAGTCACCAGCGTGCAGGATATGTCCGGAGCCGGCGATGTTGACGTCTATCGGGCTCTTCACCAGCGAGCAGAACTCAAGACGCGCATCTACGCCTTCGCACCGCTGCCGGCATGGAAGACGTCCGCCGATGCGGGGCTCAAAGCGGCCATTGGCGATGACTGGATTCGCGAGGGCGGACTGAAGGGCTTTGCCGACGGCAGCCTTGGATCAACAACAGCACTGTTCTTCGAACCGTATCTCGACAGCCCGACAACATCGGGGCTGCCGGGTGATGAGATGTTTCCGGACGGCGTGATGCTACAGCGAGTCCAGGCGGCCGATCGTGCGGGCCTTCAGGTTGTTGTGCACGCGATTGGTGATAAAGCGAATGACCAGATGCTGACAATTTTTGATCAGGTCAGCCGCATCAACGGCAAGCGAGACAGAAGGTTTCGCATTGAGCATGCTCAGCACCTTCGGATGGAAGACATTCCTCGGTTTGCTGAGATCGGTGTGATCGCCTCCATGCAGCCCATGCACTGTGCTGACGATGGTCGCTGGGCTCTGAAACGAATTGGGCCGGAACGAGCGAAGGGGACCTATGCGTTTCGGTCACTGCTCGACGCTGGTGCGATCCTTGCGTTCGGTTCCGACTGGAACGTCGCAACACTCGATCCTATTCAGGGCATCGCCGCCGCGGTGACTCGACGGACACTGGACGGCAAGAACCCCGACGGCTGGGTCCCCGAACAGAAGATCACTGTCGAAGAAGCCGTCCGAGCCTACACAGTCGGCTCCTCACGCGCAGAGTTCGCCGAGCAGTCGAAAGGCACGCTGCAACCCGGCATGCTGGCCGATCTCGTGATCCTGTCCCAGGACATCTTCACCGTTCCGCCGGATAAGATCACTCGCACCAAAGTGGTCACGACACTCGTTGGTGGCAATATCATGTATGAAGCTGCAAAAGTGGACTTACCCACAAATAGTGGGCGCTTGCGGGAGAGTGTAAACTCTCCAGAGAAAGGAGCGAGAGAGATGAGCAAGAGTCCATCAGACGAATCCGTGAATTCAGGTCGTAGTCCCCGCAAGCATACGGTGGAGTTCAAGAAGCAGGCGGTGGCGATGGTGACGCAGCAGGGCATCAGCATTGCCGAGGCGGCGCGTCGGCTGGGCGTCCATGAGAATCAGCTCAGACGCTGGAAGAAGAAGCTGCAGGACGGTGAGATGCCTGCCAGCCCGGCTCAGCCCACCGCGATGGAAGCGGAGCTGATTCGTCTGCGGGCCGAGAATGAGCGGCTGCGGATGGAGCGTGACATTTTAAAAAAAGCGACGGCGTTCTTCGCGAAGGAGTCGCGATGAGATACGCCTTCATCCACAAGCATCGGGACGTCTGGCCGATTGCGGTGCAGTGCGACGTCCTGCAGGTTTCTCGCAGCGGCTTCTATGCGTGGAAAAAGCGGCCGGCGAGTTCACAGATTCGGCGGCGGGAAGAACTGACGAGCCATATTCGCATGATTCACCAGCAGCCGTTCTGTGACACCTACGGAGCTCCGCGGGTCCATCAGGAACTGCTGGCTCAGGGGCATCGCTGCAATCGCAAAACCGTGGCAAAATGCATGCAGTCTGCGGGGATTCAGGCTCGAGCAGTCCGGAAAACGCGGGTCCTGACGACAGACTCGAATCATTCTCATCCGATCGCGGAGAACATTGTGGATCGGAATTTTTCACCGTCTCGAAAGAATCAGATCTGGGTCGCGGATATCACCTACATCGCCACGGATGAAGGATTGCTGTATCTGGCCGCAGTCGAAGATCTTTATACCCGGAAGATCGTCGGCTGGTCGATGTCCGAGCGTATTGACAGCCGACTGGTCGTGGATGCTCTCGAGATGGCGATTCAGAGAGAACTGCCCGGTGAAGGCCTGATCGCACATTCCGATCGAGGAGTGCAGTATGCCAGTGAGCACTATCAGCAACGGCTGGCCGCTCAGGGCATCACTTGCTCCATGAGTCGCAGAGGCAACTGCTGGGATAATGCTCCCATGGAGTCCTTCTTTGCAACTCTGAAGAAAGAACTGGTCTTTCATCAGCATTACAGAACCAGAGAACAGGCTCGTCAAAGCCTGTTCGAATACATCGAAGTCTTCTACAACCGCGTCCGTCGACACTCAGCACTGGACTACCAGTCTCCGCTGAATTTCGATCAGGCCGCATAACCCAATCCAAGCGCCCACTATTTGTGGGTAAGTCCAAAAATCGTACACCAGCTCCGTGCAAAAGAATCCCGGGGGGGGGGGGGCGGGGCTGCTTCCCGTTCCGCGCGCACGTTGGAATTTCGCTTTCGATTACCATCGAAACTGACCCTGTCGAATCCACTTTTTTCATGGAAACATTGACCGTACTGAACACCGTCGCTCCCACACTTCGTGCGGGTGGGGAGCGGACGATTTGGGTTGTTGGTTATTGGGTGTTGGTTACTGGGTGACCGCCGTTACCGTCGTTACCGCCTTCGCGGGAATGACGATGGAAGAAGAGCACATTGGGGGCTGGGCTCGTCCGACGCTCTCGTACGTCCCATGACTCACAGACTTCCGATGCTTCAGACGCCTTTCTCCCCATTCTTGAATGGAACGATTGAGGACAATCGCTTTACACTGCGGGCCCGCCCCCGAGCTTGCTGACGCTCGCTCGACCCGTCCCACACTTCGTGCGGGTGGGGAGGACTTCTGGCGAAGTCCATTACGTTGCTGGTCATTCTTGGTCGTTTAGTTTACGGGTTTCATGTGATGCGGTTGGATTCGAAGATCTATGTGGCTGGTCATCGGGGAATGGTTGGCGGGGCGGTGGTTCGGCGGCTGAAGGAACTTAGGTACCAGAATCTTCTGCTGAG
>CAZIGZ010000078.1:0-30037 GCA_964538835.1 uncultured Chitinophaga sp.
GGTCGAGCGACGAAATGGACTCCATGTCCGCGTCGGACAATTCGAAGTCAAAGATGTTCAGGTTCTCTTTCATACGTTCCAGAGTCGTCGTCTTAGGAATCACCGCGGTTCCTCGCTGAACGCCCCAGCGAAGCAGAACCTGAGCCGCCGACTTGCCTTTTTCGAGCCCGATACACTGCACGACGGGATTGTCCATCAGCGATTCTGACTGCGACGCCATGCCGAGACTGTAGTAGCTGGCCGGACCCAGAGGCGAAAACGCGGTGTACGCAATCTGCTCCTGCTGACAGTATCGCAGCAGTTTGGACTGGACGAGAAACGGATGCGATTCCACCTGCAGAACCGACGGCCGGATCTGAGCATACGAGAGCAGATCACGAAGCAGGCTGGTTCCAAAGTTACAGATACCGATGTGCTTCACCAGGCCCTTTTCGACAAGCTTCTCCATGGCTCGCCACGTTTCCTGAATCGGCACGCGCACTTCTTCCATCTTCGGAGGCGTCGCGGCCGGATCATAAAACCAGCCTGGCGGATAACGATGTTCGAACGGAACGAACTTCTGAGCGATCGGGAAGTGAATCAGATACAGATCCAGGTAGTCGAGCCCCAGATCTTTCAGAGTCCGCTCGCAGGCTGGCTGCACATGTTCGGCAGAGTGATACGTATTCCACAACTTGGAAGTGACCCACAGCTCATCACGACGCACCATGCCGGATTGAATTGCACCGGCAATGCCCTGCCCCACTTCCGCTTCGTTGCCGTAATCACACGCACAGTCGAGGTGACGGTAACCGCATTCAATCACGGTGCGACAAATGCCGGCCGCCTGAGGCTTTTCGACCTTCCAGAATCCAAAGCCCACTGAAGGAAGCTTCGCACCGGTATAAAGAGTCAGCGCTGTGTCCATAAACGTCTCGGGAAAAACAGTGCCACATCCGCCGTGCGATGTGACAGTTCGTGGGTTCTCTGAAGTACGCAGGTTCGACCGGAAACACGGGAAGAATTTCCAGCACCAAACCCGAACAGCCAGGGATCTTAGCGAGGCAGCAAGGATTGAGCCAATTGAAGGTGAGATCAAAGACGTGCTGGCTCAGGAAACAAGCGGCAGCATCACAAAAAACTGTACGACCAACAACGCCAAATCCAGAGCGATGATTGAAAGTCTGTAAGCACGTGATCTTCGCACGAGACGATTTGCGAAGAAAACCATAGCGACGGGACAGGCAGGACTGGCCAAACACATCACCAGTTGCACGACAGTGTTTTCCTTAAGCCATCTCAAGGCAGCGAAGGACCTCAGGCTTCCACTTTCGAATAAGGTCATGCCCGTAAAGTAGCCAATGACCACCAGGTGAATGATCAGAATCAGCCGCGGGTATCGCAGATCGGAATTGGGTCCAGCCGCAGCAGGCGAATCGTCGTTCGGCGCTTCATACGGATTCTCCATCGCAACCTCGCCACAATGATCGTTCACTGTCATTTCACAACGCGCTGCAAACTCTCCTGAAGCGCCAATTGCACGGCTCCGGCGGAGAACCAGCGTTCATACGACGTCCGCGCCAAACCTCCAAGGCGAGCCAGCTGCTCGGGCGATGCGGCAAGACTCCGAACCGCATCAGCCAGAGCCCGAGAATCTCCCGGTGGAATGAACTGCACGCCGGTGGTCTCTGGTGCAGCTTCCAGCAGCTGTTGTGGATAGGCCGGTGACTGCTGAGTCACTACAGGACGGCCACACGCCAGGGCCTGGTAAACCTTGTTCGGGATGACTCGTCCTGCCTTCTGCGAACTGCCGAAGACGCCCAGCAGAATGTGAGCTTCCGCGATTCGATCGGGAAGCTGTTCGTAGGGAATCCACGGGATCCATGAAACATTCGACAGTCCGGCTGTGCGCTGCTGGCAGGATTCCAGCAAGGGGCCGCTTCCCACGAACGTCCATTGCACTTCAGGAACCTGAGCACACGCGTCTGCAATCACCTCGGGCCCCTGCAGACCGATGAAGCTGCCATAGAACATGACTCGCACAGGCCCCGAAATTTCCTGTATGGGTCGAGGCGTGAAGACCGCTTCTTCGGCACCGACCGGAATCACGGCGACACGATTCTTCGAAAGCCCAAAGCACTCACGAAAGAATTCGGCATGGCATTCTGTGTCAGCGATCACCAGATCAAACTGCTGCATCAGGCGAGCTTCCCAGTCGCGCAGTGCCCTGCCCTGAGCAGACTCGGGGGCAAACTTCTGGTGTTCGAACACCTGCTTATCGTAAGCGCTGATCAGAGGATCGAAGATGGCCGGCACGCCTGTTCTTCGAGCCCACTTCACGGCCGCTTCCGCATCGCGCTGGCGGAAGCAGGGAACCCAGACCAGAGACGGGCGTTCGATCCGCCTCACCGTGGCTTCAACGTGGCCCCAGCGACTGAACCACGGTCGAAAATCCCGGACCGTCCAGCCCAGTTGCTTCATCGCCGCAAGGATCACTCGATTGCGTGAGTAATCTTGGCCAGAGCGGCTCCACCAAAGCACAGTCCTGGGATCAGTTCCGGACATCAGATGGTGGTCACTCAAAAAGGCCTGAGAAAATCGCGACGACTCATCCCGCCGCACAATTCGGAATGCTTGTGGAACCGCAACGGAATTGCAAGGCCTCAAAACACAAAGAGCCGACCAGTTCGGTCGGCTCTCGGAGGTTTTCAGATCAGTGATTCAATTATGGGCTGGCTGGATCATCATCGTTGTCGAGTGTCGTGATCAGGGTCACAGCAACCGCACCACCGATGAGAAGGAATGTGAAGGCGTTGGAAGTGATCACATTGGCAACTCGACCGCCGCCGAAAGCCTGCTGACCGCGAACAACTTCTTCGTCAACAACCACGGACATATTTGCAACGGCCGCTGGAGGAGCAGCCTGAGTCGTCCAGAATCGGACCTGCTGGCGAGTTTCACCAACCTGAACGGTGTGAGCACCATTTCGCAGACCGGAGACGGAGAAATTTCCGTTCTTGTCGCTGGTGGTTGAAGCGACAACCGTGTCGTTGTGCAGGATGTGAACATCCACACCTTCGACAGGCTGTGCAGAAGCGTTCAGAACAGTTCCCTGAAGAGCACCCTTGCCGTTCAGAGAGACGTCTGTACCACGAATCTCAACCGGACCGCCTGCCATGACAGGAGTCCCGACAGAGATCAGGGCGGCCATGAACAGGCAGGTCGCCTTCTTGAGTGACATTGATTTGCGGAAAAACGACAGCATTGCCAACAACCTCCTATGGCGAATTTCGTCCCGATGGAGATTTTTTCGGCTGACCACTGAGCAACCGTGATCCGAATTAGGCTTCCAGGTCTTACGTTCATAAGTCTGAGCCCGGTTGCAAAAACTAGGTAAACTTTGACGCGGAATCGTCTTTCCGCAGGTACTGCCGGTGGGGTTCCCCCACAGGGCAATTTTACTGAATCACGATGGCAGACAGAGTGCCGAGGCCGCCGAACGCAACCTTCGCTATCGGCGGTTCGGGAATGAGGAGTGAACTGACCGGACTGAGGCCAGGAATCACGCACACCGTGAACATGTGCTGGTCGCGGGCAATTCCGAAAGCCGTTCCGCCGAAATCACCTTTCCGCACCCGGCGCAGACTCCATAGGTGCCATTGTTCAGGCGTGAAAGAGCGAGGCGAATCTCCTGAATCTCTTTCTTTGTGACATCACCGACCGCAGCCATCGCTTCGTCGGTTTCCATGTCCACGGCATTCTCTTCCCAGTCTGAATCGCCGCGATCGCTGAGTACATCCTCAATGCCCGTCGCCCGATCCAGAAGTTCCTGGAGTTGAAGTTCAAGCATCTTTCGAGTGGCAACGACATCGACCATTTTGGCGCTCCTGAACTGGCGTGAAGAACACGGCGAAAGAACAACTCTCGTTCTTTCAAGCCAGTCAACTCAGCAGCAACCAGCGTTCCCGAGCATTGCAGGCCTCAAGTTCCGCAAAAACAAACACACAGCGTGCAGATATGCACACTGTGTGCGATGTTAAGGACGAAACTGGGCGGAAGGTCGAAAAATTTCCGGGCGGCCCCTAATCACTGCGACTGCCGGAAACTTCCTGGCTTCCCGTGGTCACCGAAAACGAAGTCACTCGCACCACTTCGACTGTCTCAACGCAAGCCGTAATCTGATGGTACGGCATGATCGCGGTTCGGAGGTATTCGAGGACATCACGACACACGTCCGGCAACATGATAATCTCAAGGCGCACCTGCGGAGACGGATTCGTTTCACCAGCGTCCAGCTGACGACGCCCCATCCCGAAGCACGGCACTTCGGTGTACCCGGTGATACCCATTCGAGTCATCTCGGTGATCAGTTTGGGACTCAGTGCAGGATCCGCAATCACCGTCATGCGACGAATCGGAGTGAGCGCTTTCTTTCTGGCTGAGTGTGAGCTGCTGGAAGTTGCACGCAGATCTTCCAGTCCGCGAAGTTCCAGTCGCAGTCCTTCCTGTTCAAAGTCCTGCTGCATTTCCTCAAGCTTTTCCATCACGCTGGCATCAACAAGTGTTGCACCGGAAAGGTCAAGGATCAGGTTTCGCTTCTGCACGAGACCGATGTCTTCGATCTGTCGCTTGAACGGAATCCAGTTGCTGAACACGGCCGATTCGCGGGCAACAATCAGGCTGGTGTTTTCATCCACGTCTTCCACATCGACGTAGGCTTTGAAGAAGGATCGCAGAGGAACGCCGTTCGCCAGATGCAGAATCATCTTCAGAACCACGCCCGCCGCAACGCCGATCAGAAGGTCTGTTGCAAGCACAACGACCATCGTGACGACAAAGATCAGCAGCTGTTCGCGGCCGATTCGATACACGTTACGAAACTCATTGGGATGCGCAAGTCGTGTGCCGGTATAGACCAGCATCGCCGCCAGAGCGGCCAGCGGAATCCGATGCAGAATGGTCGGAATCAACCCGACGCACAACAGAAGAAAAATCCCATGCCACATGTTGGCAAATCGGGTTTTCGCGCCGTTATCAATGTTCGACTTGCTGCGCACAATTTCCGAAATCATCGGAAGGCCACCGATGCAGGAGGCCACAAGATTCGCAACGCCGACGGCAAGCACGTCCCGGTTCATGTTGGTCTTGCGCTTGTAGGGATCGAGAAGATCCACGGCTTTTGCGCTGAGGAGCGATTCCAGGCTGCCGATGACAAAGAACATCATGATCCACTTCCATGCCTTGAATTGAGTCAGCACGCTGAAGTTGGGAGTTGTGATGTCATCGAACATGCCAAACATTCTGGTTGGCATTTTAACCAGATACTGTTCACCAAGTTTGTAGTTCTGATGGAAGACCTCGTATTCGTGAGCCGCCGTCAGGTTCAGCGCGATTCCGAGCGGAACAGAGACGAGCAGCACGATCAAGTGTGCCGGAATCGGTTTTAGAAAACCGACGCGGCTTCGCACCATCGGCCACAGAAACATGATCATCAGGCTGACGACACCGATCATCGCGATCGCTGGATTGGCATGACGCACAAAGTCCGGAATCTGTCCCAGCAGCGACAGAGGACCTCCCTTCGCTTCGGTAATCCCCAGCGCGACGGGAATCTGCTTCGAGATAATGATCACACCGATCGCGGCCAGCATTCCATGCACAACAGTGCCCGGAAAAAACTCCCCTAGAATCCCGGCGCGAAACAGCCCGAACATGACCTGCAGTACGGCTGCAGCAACACCGACCGCCAGCACGGCCCGATAGGCGTTGTTATCAACGTCGGTCCAGCCCCCCGTCATTCCGTTGCCGCCGAAGTCTTCAATGCACCCCACCACAATGACGATCAGTCCCGCAGCAGGCCCCTTGATCGTCATTTCCGAATTGCTCAGAAAGACGGTCAGGATGGCACCGCAGACGGCGGTAAAAATACCGGCCAGCGGGGGAAAACCGGATGCAAGAGAAATCCCGACGCACAACGGGAGTGCAATCAGGAAGACAAGCAGCCCGGAGATCATGTCCGATCGCATATACTCAAAAAATCCAGACAGATCACCGCGTGGAACCCGCGTGCTCTTTTCCATAAATCATCCTTAGCAGATTTCCGAAGCGAACCCCAGAAATGGTTTCGCCTTCAAATTGCAGGCTACCTGGCTCGACTACTTCTTATCCGATGGATCATTCTGAGCCGCATTGGTTTTGACTTCAGCCGATTCTGAAGTGTCGCCACGTTCGGTCTCCGAAGGTTTCAGATGAACATTCAATTCTGTTTCCGACTCCGGCGTCGGGGTCACATGTCTCATTTTCATCAGCTCAACAGCGGCGTGGTGTCGTGAGGCAACTCCGGGCTGTGGCCATAAACCGCCGCCCAGCACCAGAATGGTCAGCACAACGACCGCAAATCGTTCCGCCGCCCTCGATCTCAGCATCACAGATGTGGTAAACCGCTGGCCGGTAAAGATTCGAAAGTAACCTCGCAAAATGGAGATACTGTTCAGGGCAGCAGCCAGCACAACAGCAAAACCAACCAGAGGATAGACGTCGACCGCACCTTCAATCAGCAGCTCCATTCCAATGAAGCCGATTGTGCCCGGGAAGCCAATCGACGCCAGTCCGGTCAGAAGAAACAAACCGGCAAGCGTCGGAGTATGTTCATACATCCCGTGATATCGATCCAGTCTCAGTCTCCCGATCCTCGCTTCCACCGATCGAATCGTCAGAGCAAATCCTCCCAGCGAAAGCCCGACCGAAATCCAGACGCAAAGTGCTCCTGTCATCCCGATCTCATTGACCAGTTCCAGGCCTGACAGCACCAGCGAAGAGTTGCTGAGAAACAGGTAACAGAAGAATCGTCGGGCATCGACCTGTATGCTGGCCATGCCGGCCGAATACACCGCGGTGATCAGCGACAGCACGGCAATACTCTGCATTGCCCAGCCCGGGACCACCGGAAAGACCAGGTGCATGACGGCATAGGCTCCCGTCATCGGAGCCACAAACAGCAGCGCTGTCCCGAAACTGGCTTTGTCAAACAGGTCTGTCATCCAGCAGTGCACGGGAACAACACCCGCTCGCAGCAGCGCTGCCATCGTCAGCAGTCCGGCGGCAATCCCGGAAGCTTCTTCAGGAGTATCCGATTTGCCCAGCAGCAGACGTCCAAGGACCAGCAGGACAATGAACAACCCCATATGAATCAGAAACACTCGTGTCGATGCACCTCGCCGCTTCAGTTCCACCCATGGCGGCACAACAGCCAGTGACAGCAGTGTGATCATCACCCAGGGATCGTGACAACTGAGCGTCGCCAGTACGATACTCTCGGACAGCAGCGTCAGCCCAAACGAAAAACGACCGATTTTCGTTCGAAGAGTTGAGAGCATCGTCATCAGATACAACAGAGCGGTCAGCGGCAACAGAGGTGCGCTGAGTTCATCAATGACGAAGATATTGTCCCGACGGAAGATCATCTGGAGCACGTCCCAGTGATCATGCGCCTGAAAGGTCCCGACCAGCGCGAAGTCGATCCATTCTCCGATGGTGCAGAACAGAGTCACGGCACCCAGCGCGACGGCGACTCGCTGTGCCCGATTACGATCGTGGATCAGTCCGCAAACCAATGAGCCAATCAGCGGCAGCAGGACTGAACACTCAAGCCAGGGAAAATGAAGTTCAGGAAGCATGTCAGTCTGAATTCTAAAAATGGCGGAAGTCCGGAGGTGCAGGAAACTCTGTTCGAGAACCGCTATCCCGTTGTTCCGCCGTTACCGTTTTCCTCATCGCTGACAACAGTGCTTTGCTGTTCCCCGCCAAGCCACGCCGTCCAGGCACGTTCCATTCGGTCGGACCACTGAAAGATCCGAACAAACGGCTGCACGAACCAGTAGTCCAGCATGGCATCCAGATTGCCTCGTTCGAAGGCAAATCGATACAAACCGACTCGGACCGACTGAGAAAGCGTCGATCCTACAGGTCGAGTTTCCGGCAGATAATCGCCAATGGCATTGATCATACTGTTGTAGTCACGCAGCAAGGACGGTGCTCGCACCAGCTGCAGCGTTCGCAGACACGCATGACCAATGATGTGAATCAGAGGGATGTACCGGAAGCCCAGTCCAATCTCAACGACAATGATGCTGACCTGAATCAGTGACGCAAACGCCAGACCGCTTTTGATGTCGGTCTGAACTCGGGCTGCCATCGCAGCAAAGGCACACGTCACCGCACCAAGCACGGTGACCAGAATGCTGAGCGTCAGAGATTCGTCCAGCAGCGGACTGACTCGCAGAAGAAGAAACGCTCCCAGATGAACCGACAAAGCTCCGTAGAAGACGGCGGATGACGGAGTCGGTCCTTCCATCGCTCGCGGCAGCCATCCGGAAAACGGCACAAGAGCAGATTTGCCGGCGGCCGCGAACAACAACAGACATCCAACAAACAGGGCGGCTCCTTCAGAGATGGCCGCCTTCCCCGATGGCCAGGTCAGCTGTTCTGTAATGCCCGTCAATCCAGAAAAGTCGCCAGACCCGGACAGGTGATGCAGAGTCAGCGCACCGACCAGGAACGATGCATCAGCAATTCGATAGACCGACCAGACGCGCAGCCCGTTTTTCACGGGGGACTGACGGTCATGGAAAAATGCCACCAGCAGGGCGGATGATAATCCGACCAGTTCCCAGCCAAAGAAGAGAGTTTCAATCGTCCCGGCCAGCGACGACAGAATCATCCCCAGCAGGAAGAACGAGAAGAACATGAAAAACCGGTGAAACCCTTCATCGCGATGCAGATATCGGCTGGCAAAAGCGCTGATCACTCCGCAGAGCACGTACGTCATGATGACGAAAGGAACACTCAGACGGTCAAACAGAAACTTCAGGCGAAAGTGAAAATGAGGCCCGGAAGCTTCGGCAGGACTCTGTCCATCCACGGCTGCCTGCCCGTCCGCAGTCGCCTTGTGTCCGTGATCTGTGCTGTCATGTGATTCCGACGAATGAGCCTCATGATGATCCGGGATGCGCACCCATTCGCCGACCGGGACAGTCACCAGTCGGCGATCCGTCGCCAGCATCGAAAACAGAATGATCAGCGCTGAAACGAGTCCAACCACGATGGCACCTTCCGTACACCGGGCCATCGCTCGTTCGGACAGATTCACTCGAAACAAAGTCGTCACTCCGAACACTGCCAGCAGCAGCACAGGAGCAATGACGACCAGTTGTCCAAAAAAGATCAACATAGAATTGCCAGACTAAGTTTCGTCGGGATTTCTTTATGTGTTATTTCTGATCAGCGCAAACGGCAGGTGGTCTCGCCATCCTCGATACCATTCGAGAGATGAATCAACCGCAGGAAGTTCCGTCACTGCAGGTGTGTAATCCACAAACTCGCCGTTCACAAAACGCTTCAGCTGAGGACTGTTCGGGTCCAGCACGGCCAGTTGTGCCCAGCCGTTTCGACAGATGTTCGCAACCGTGGGATTGTCGTTCATGATCTGAAGCATGGCTTCCGGCGTCGATTCAATCACAAACAGCAGTCGAACAGGCTCGTGAATATCCACACCCTGCCACGGAAGACCAGGTCGCAGGTCACTGGCCGCTCCGTCCATAACCCCCAGCAGTGATGTCACGTTGTGAGGAAGCTTTGTTCCGCTGCCCCATCCTCGAGTATCAATTGCGGACAGTGTGTAGAGCATGTTGATGCCTTCGCAGACAGGAATGACGGCTCCCAGAATGCGAGCCAGAATCATGTTCTTTGCGTTATCCTGCGACTTGTCGTACGACATCATGAAGGACCGACGATCCAGATAAAGTCCTCGAATCCGACTGCGCCGACCGACGAAGCACACCGCGTTCGTGCAGTTACCGTATTCCGGTCGAGTCTGCGCGAGGTCCTCTGCTCGCTCCTGAACATGCAGCAGCGCTTCGGACGGGCTCAGATCCAGGCGTGCGGATTCAAACCGTCGACAGCGTTCATGAGCATTCCTTTCGGCCACTCGACTAAACAGATCTCTCGCCAGACGCAGAGATCCCAGATGTGATGTCGGAAGAAGTTCCAGATCATAGAACGTGATTTCTTCGGTCGCCGTGTTGTGAAGGCCACCAACGAAATAAGTCTCTTCCGGAATCTCCAGTCCTCGTTCTTTCAGCCGGCGGCGCACACGAACATCATTCAGCATCGCAGCCAGGGCACGAGCATTCGCGCCGCCCGGACTTCCGGAACAGGCACCACAGTGGTACGCAGACTCGTGAGGATTGTTCAGACAGTTGGAACCGTGCCCGAGGAACATCACAAGCCGGGCGAAGTTACTTGTCAGTCCGATGTCTCGAAGTGACCGTTCCGACATGTTGACCATTTCGGTCAGCGTGAACCCGATGCCCTCATCTGTCGGGCCGGCTTTCGTCCCTTCCGGCCGTTCAAGTCGCAGTCGAGTAATCGCGGGAGGCGCGACAAATCGTCGGGCAGTGCGATGCATCTGTGCCATCATGCGAGGAAACAAAATTCGGCCCAGCAGAGGCGCTGTGGCCAGTGGTCCGAGCAGCGCCGTCAGAACGGCTCCGGTCAGAGACGACCTCGTACCTGTGTCGAACCCATGAGTCGCTCGCCCCAGAATACGCCGCGCGGCCGCTCGCTGACGATGCGAATCTTCCAGAGCGTAAACAACGTCTTCCACAATCCAGTTCTGAGGCTTGATCACGATCGGACACAGTGCCGTGAAAGTCGCTTCCCCGGCGCCGCGGTAATACATCGGGACGCAGAAGAACCCGGCATTGCCAAAGGTCTCCACGTCCGGAGCCAGCTCTTCCAGATGTCGGCGGAACGATTCTTCACGCGCATCAATGCAGGTGACAATCTGAAGCTGAGGCTGCTCAGGTTTCTTCAGCGGCTGCGATGCTCGGACAGCCACCGCATCCAGAGCACGTCGCGCCAGCTGTCGTTCAAAGGCCAGATGAAAGATGCGTCGTCGCTCCAGCTGACAGAAGCAGTCAATCTCTGACAACAGTGCTTTCCAGTTCGAGTCCGACATTTCCGCAAGCATGCGCGGACACCAGCCATGAATCTGAGCCAGCTGCATAATCAGAAAGGCTCGCTGCTCATTCACCGCTCGCGGGGCCGGCAACGCCCTGGCCTTCAGGGTCCGACGAAGTTCGGCCAGCGATCCTCGATACTCATCCGTTTCCTGCGCCACCTCACGCGATGACAGACGATCCAGCAACAGACGAATCGCCAGAAACTCCGCAAGCGTTCCAGGCGGTGAAAAACGATAGACACGGTCCGGACGATCTTCTGTCTGCCAGATCATTCCCGCCCAGCCACGCAGCGCCAGCAGAGAAGCTCGCAGGAACTCGATTCGTTCTTTGTCGCTCACACCAAACTCGTGGAGCGATTCCTGAATACTCTGAGCAGCAGTCTGGCTTCCGTTTGCCAGCGGCTCCAGCAGCGCCGGCAGATCTTTCAGCCAGCGTCGTGCCCCAAACGACGGTGACTGAAACAACTCGCAGAAGCATCGAAGAAATCCCGCATCGCGGTTGGGCAGACGCCAGTGAGCATATCCCTGATCGAGATACGCGGCGCAGAATCCCACCAGCACCTCATTCACCAGTTCGTCGCTGTCTGAGCTTGTTGCCTCCATCAGCAGGTCGCGAAGCCGTGTCTTTCGTGAGCCCGATACGGATGGTGAAGGAGTCGACTCAAGACGGCAAAGAGCCAGCTTCCAGAGCAGATTCAGGCAGACGGATTCCCACTGCTTCTCGGTCCACGATTCCATCTGACGCCGGCCAAACTGATCCAGCGTTTCCTGGACAATGTGCGAACATCCGGTATAGCTGCCTTCAGCTGCTTTTGGATCGTCGGCCCTCTTGTCACGCATGATCCAGTGCTGTGTCTCCTCGAGCAGCCTGTCACGAGACTCATGTGACATCTCCGGGCGAAAACGCTGCAAAGCGTCAGATTCCGCGATCATCCAGCGAAGTTCATTTTCGGTTCCCGGAGTGACCGGATACTGCAGCATGCTTAACCGGAGATCGATCCGCCGTACCAGCCCGCCAACAAGCTCCTCTGCCTGAAAATCAGGTTCTTCAAGCAGCACTTCGCGAAGATCCTGATCGGTGATTCGGCCACGCGACATCTTCTGACGATATCGATTCTCTGTCAGGAACGGCTCACATCCGTAAATCTCACCAACACTGCGCAAGACTTCAGCAAAGGGCCGATGCTCCATCCCCTGCAGCGGATTCAGGAATGCGAACGCCGTGATCGGGCCCTGCAGAGGAAGAAGCTCTGCCAGCTTGCGCACATCCTTTTCAATCTGCTCAGGAATCGCCGTGTCTGTCGGCAACGCAACTGACGCCGAATTCGAAGTCACTTAGATCCCCTTTGTCTCAATATTCGAATCACGGGCCTCCGGCACTCAGCGATCAAAGCCCGCTTTTGCCAGAACACCCATTTGCGTTTTGTCCGAGTTTCCAACCAGGCAACTGCCAGGAATTCCATGGGCTCAGACAGTCGAAACCCTGAAGCCCTTAGGTACCGAATTGCCCGGAATGGAAACGTCAGGTTCGCTCCAAGCAACAATCAGACCGGTTTTCCGAAACATCTGTCGACGAGAAACCAGGGAAGCACTCAACTCACCGTCGGCTGGCCAAAATCCTGCCACAAGACGGAACCTGGCCGGAGACTCTCGGTCTCAACAGCCGTTTGTGTGGCAAAATCGTTACGAAAGACATCAACTGGCGTGCCCAAACCTGATTTCGGTTTGATCACACTGACAGCCAGCTGACCAGACAATCAGCCAACCGCGGGGGACTCAGGTGGCGGTCGGCAGCCCATCTCGTTCTGGCATGGCTGCTCTTTCTGCCATGCAGACTTCCAAATCAATTCGGATGGGACTGAGCGGCAGGAAGCCCATTGGCAGTCGAGCGGTGTGAGCACGCTCTCTTCCAGCTCCACATCGGCATAGTCACAAAGGGCTTCCGAACAACACTCAAAGCACGTTCCGGAAACCGACGCCTCTCTTCGCGACGACGATTCGACTGAACCACAGTAAACTGCAGCCAACAGCAAAGTCGCACAAAGTACTCGGAAAAGATGCATCCCGGCAGTGTGGCGAAGTCATCAGGACTGTCAAGTCCTCAAAGCCCACAGCTTCCACGAGCGTGCGGTCGCGGGCTATGGCCGCTGGAGCACCATTAAATTCGCGCAGCAAAGCGGGCGAAGCTCCCGCTGAGCCGTGCAATTTTCCCATGCGACGGCTCGGCAGGAACTTCGCCCTCCCTGATTGAAGATCATCCGGCCCGTGCGGGCAGACTGTTATCGGAACCGAGGCTTGCGTGGCCCCTTAGCACCGCGTTCCTTGCGAGGACGCTCTTCGTTGCGATGTTCCGGACGCTCTCGACGCTTGCCGAAGCTGCGTTCCGAGGATGGACTTCGCTCCTGTCCTTCGCGTGAAATCTCCAGCTGCTTCCCGGAAACCCAGACCTTCCTCAGAAGATGAAAGATCTCCGATGGCATTCCGGACGGAAGATCGACCGTGCTGAAGTCATCAAAAATCTGAATGCGTCCGATGCGAGAACTGTCAATTCCAGCTTCGTTCGCGATCGCTCCGACAATGTTGCCGGGCTTCACCTGATCCAGATGGCCAACTTCGATCCGATACGTGTCCATGCCTTCTTCGCGTCGGTCTGACCGCTCGCGAGGACGACGATCCGGACCATCCGGCCGACCTGATCGACCATGCTCATTGAATTCCTCACGGCGAGGACGGCGGGAACGAAACTCGTCCGATCCGCCCCCCTGCTGATCTCCCTCGGAAAAGCGTCGTGATTCTCCGAACGGTGGCGCGGAATGGATTCGTTCACCATCACGGCTCGGCCCGCGATCCGGAGCGGATTCGCGATAGGAACCACGTTCACCGCGGTCTCCACGGTCTCCGCGTTCAAAACGCTCGCGACGATCAAATCGGCCGCCGCGATCAAAGCGATCTCCACGATCCCGAGGACCACCGCGACGACCATCACGGCCATCGCGAGGATCACGACGACGAGGTTCATCGAATTCCACCTGATGAAACTCCTCCTTCGTCAGCAATGGCTTGCCACCAGTGGCCATCACAGCCATGGCGGCCAACATTTCTTCGACAGCCATGTCAGGATTTTCACGACGGAAATGTTCCATAATCGATCGCATGGATTCCATCAGCGGATCGGTCATCATCGCCTTGATCTGCTCGTGAAACCTGGCAATGCGCTGCTTGTTGATCACTCGATTCGAAGGCAGATCCATGGGTTCAATGGTCTGTCGAGTCGCATATTCCAGACTCTTCAGAACGCGACGTCCGCGAGGATGCACGAACAGGATCGCTTCACCGCTTCGACCTGCCCGACCTGTTCGACCGATACGATGGACGTAAGCTTCCGCATCGCCCGGCAGATCATAATTGAACACATGGCTGATTCGCTGAACGTCCAGCCCGCGAGCTGCGACGTCTGTGGCAACCACAATGTTCAGTCGGCCTGACTTCAGATGTTCGATGATGCGTTCACGCTGTGCCTGAGCAACATCGCCATTCAGCGCGGCAGCTCGGTGTCCGTGCTGATTCAGAAATTCTGCCAGAGGTTCCGTGGTGCTTCTCAGCTTCACAAAGATAATGGCCCCGTCCACCGGCTCCACTTCCAGCAGTCGCGCCAAAGCAGCTTCCTTCTGATACGGAGCCACAACCACGTAGCGCTGACGAATCGTGTCGGCCGTAGCAGTTTTCTGCCGGATCGTGACTTCTGCCGGCTGACGCAGATGCTGTTGTGCAATGCGTCGAATCGGCTCAGGCATCGTGGCGGAGAACAAGGCAATCTGACGCTCCTGAGGAAGCTGAGTCAGAACCCATTCGACGCTTTCCGCAAAGCCCATTCGCAGCATCTCGTCCGCTTCATCAAGAACCAGACAGCGAAGATTCTGGAGCTTCAATGAGCCTCGATTCATGTGGTCCATGACTCGACCGGGAGTTCCGACAACGACATGAACTCCGCGATTCAAGGCCTGAAACTGTGGCTGATACGAAGCGCCGCCGTAAATCGCGAGAACTCGAAACGAAGGCATTCCGGCCGCGTAGCGTTCAAACGCCGCTGCGACCTGAATCGCCAGCTCGCGAGTCGGAACAAGCACCAGCACCTGCGGCTGACGCAGATCCAGATTCATGCCCTGCAGCAATGGAATCGCAAAGGCTCCCGTCTTGCCGGAACCGGTCTGAGCCTGGCCCAGCACGTCACGACCTTCCAGCAGCAACGGAATCGTCGCAGCCTGAATTGGTGTCGGCGTCGTATAACCAGACGATGTAATCGCCTGCATCAGAGCAGGTGAAAGGCCGAGCGAACTGAATCGCAGCACACCGTCATCCGGTTCGGCAGCCCCCGCTTCGATCCCTTCGATTTCAATGTCCTCGATGTCTTCGGGCTCATCATTCAACATGTCTTCACCGGTTACGTCAACAACCTCGTCACAGACGGGTACTGTGTCAGATTCACGAACGTCTTCACATTCACTTTCAGCGGCGCAGTTACTGTCATCACGATCCGCCTGGAACACATCGTGTTCAGAATTTTCGAAGATCTGTTCCGACATCGATTCTGTTCGCTCCACCATCGTGGCATTCAGATCGCTGGACGCATCAGTTACAGAGTCAGTCACAACATTGGATTCTGTGTCAAAAGACATAGGCTTGCTCAACAAAAAGCGATCCCGAAAAAATGATCGATGATCGCTGGAGAATCAAAAGAGAAAGGCTCAGGAAAAACTGAGCACCCAGGCCAGCTCGAGTCCCACTCAGTCGCGGCTCTTCACCGGACGGCGACGACGGCGGCGACGAGGTGCATCCAGCGAATCGCCCTGCCCCGCATGACTCGAACGGCCGGCGTTTCCACCTGACCCTGAGTTTCCGGACGGTCGTGAATTCGAACTTCTGCCAGCGTCCATTCGGCGCTCAGGATTTCCACGAGGTTCCCGCTGACCCTGCGATTCCCGTCGTTCACCCTGTGGTTCGCGCCGATCGCCGTGTGGTTCGCGTCGCTGGCCCTGGGGGCGTCGGTCGTCGGCAAAAATGCCGTCACCAAACTCGGAGCCGCCATGAGCCGATCGAGGACGACTGCGGTCAGAGGATTCTGCCCGATGTACGTCGGAACGATGACCGTCGCGACGAGGTCGTTCTGGGCCTCGCTCCGCATGGGCCGGTCGGCCGTCACGTGTCGAAGACGCTGAATCACGTCGAGGTGCCGCGGGGCGAGATTCCCCGGACGATCGAGATTCTCCGGATGGACGAGACTCGGGACGCGATGGTCGTCGTGCTCCGCCCTGCTCTTTTCGCCGAGCTTCGTGTCCCTGAAAACGCCAGGCTCCGGATTCGGAGACAGTCGATTCACCACGCGCGTCACGTGACGGTTCTCTTCGTTCCGAATCACGATGACGGCGTTCTGAACCGCGACCAGAGGAATCACCACGGCGACCACTGCCATCATCGCGACGACGACGGCCCGTGGAACGATGGTCAACGCGGGAATCCGCTTCCATCGGCGTGTCGGGAATTTCAATACCGTCCAGCGAATCAATCGAGATGCTCTGACCAATCAGCTTTTCAATGCTTCGCAGCATGCGACGCTCTTCCGGATCGCACAGCGAAACGGCGACACCCGTCGCACCAGCTCGGCCCGATCGACCGATACGATGCACATAGGTTTCTTCTTCAGTCGGCATATCATGATTGAAGACATGCGATACAAGGTCCACGTCAATGCCTCGTGCGGCAATGTCGGTGGCGACCAGAATCGGCGGCGCTGAGCTGCGGAATTCTTCCAGAGTTCTCAGTCGGCGATTCTGGCTTTTGTTCGCATGAATCGCTTCGGCCTTCAAACCGGCAGCCGTCATGTGACGAACAATGCGATCCGCACCGTGTTTCGTACGACTGAACACGATGGCTCGTGACGGGTTCAGGCGATTGATGAGTTCGATCAGAACGCGAGTCTTCGCCTTCTGTGGAACAAAGCAAACACTCTGTTCGACCAGGTCCGTCGTCTTCTGTCGCGGTTCAATCGAAATGCTGATCGGATCGTGCAGCATCGTGTCGGCCAGCTCACGAATTTCCGGCTTCATCGTTGCCGAAAACATCAGTGTCTGACGCTGACGAGGAATGCGTTCCAGAATCCGACGAATGGCCGGAAAGAAACCCATGTCCAGCATGCGGTCTGCTTCGTCCAGAACAAGTGTCTTCATTCCTTCCAGACGAACGAAGCCCTGCTTCATCAGGTCCAGCAGTCGTCCCGGAGTTGCCACGATAATGTCTGTGCCAGCTCGCAAAGCTTTGACCTGAGGCTGCTGACCAACGCCACCGTAGATCGTCGCGATCCTCACATGAGCAAACGCGCCGTACACTTCGAAGCTCTCCTGAATCTGAAGAGCCAGCTCACGCGTACTTGCGAGCACCAGAACTTTGGTCTGACGCGGCTCATTTGAACCTCGTGACTTCTCCATGCTCTGATGCATTTGATGCAGCAAGGGCAATGCGAACGCGGCCGTTTTGCCGGTGCCGGTCTGAGCAATCCCGACGACATCGCGTCCGGAGAGTACAGCAGGTATGCCCTTTTGCTGAATTGGAGTCGGTACTGAATATCCCTGCTTGGCCACCGCGCGCACGAGAGACTCGGCGAGCCCGAATGATCTGAAATCCATGAAATTCCCTGGGAATCAAACCCGGAATTCACGAACGTCCAAACGACGCCGGGAAGACAATGACTGCCGGCAAAGCAACATGCTTTGCTTAGCCAGCCACGCCGGGCCAGAGGATTATCCTCTGTCTCTGAGAAACATTCCCAGGCCCGAATGCAGAAGGTCGCAGCAAATGCGACACAAAAACGCTTGGAACTGGCAGTCGTCAGGCCGAACTCAGTGAGTATTTAACCTGATGGAACTGAATGCTTCAGGGTAAGGTCAACACCGTGCCACAGATTGCAACGAGCAAAACTGCTGCAAACAGGCGGACTCTTTACCACTCGACACGAAGTCTAACCATTAATCGGCAAATAGACAGACAATTCCTCACACCGCCGCCGACATTCTCGATTTCCCTTCAAAAATCCAGCAAAAAAGTGCTCCATCTCCTCAGATGCAGGTCACCCACCGTCCTGGAACTCGCCAGACTTCCTCTTCGTCACTACGCCGCGCCAAGTCCAGCCATACGACGCCAGGCGCTGATCTGGCCGAGGTGCATCATCATGTGTCCGCCGCAATAAAAGGCCTGCAGTGAACCAAGAGACGGAAACAGAGTCGCCATCCGGCCTTCCAGCGGATTCGTTTGCTGAAGCACGTTCTCGCTGACCGATCGAAGTGCCGCGATCGCCGCACGATATCCGTCGAAGTAGAACTTCACGACCGCATCCATGGCTGGGTAAATCGTGCCGGACGGATCATCCACGCACTTTGCATCCTTCGAAAACACCGCCTCAAACCCTTCCGGAATCGACGGTGCCTCAAGCCCCAGCTGAGTCAGAATGCGAGGACCGTAAAGGCTGAGATGCCCGAACACAAAAGCCGGGTGATTCGATTCAATCACCACTCCACCAGGAGTCGCAAAGCGGGCAAACTGCTGTGGCGTTACATCTTTCAGCAGCCGCTCAGAATACCCCAGGCACAGCTCCAGTGAATCCGCAATACAGTTGCCAAGGGAACGAGACATTTTCAGACACTCCACGGTTCAGTTTCAGAAGTCAGCAAACAAATTCGATGCCGAAGACAATCCACATCGCGGAGCGTAGTCTAACAGCCTGGATCAGATTTCAACACGAAGCCCAAAACACGGCCCTCCCCCGGCCTCGTCGGCCGCCCCTCCGGCGGCGCAATGCTTGCGGGGACTACGACCTGAATTCACGGACTCGTCTGATGGACTCTTGCTCATCTCTCTCGCTCCTTTCTCTGGAGAGTTTACACTCTCCCGCAAGCGCCCACTATTTGTGGGTAAGTCCACTTAGCCAAATCACATCCCAAAACCCTCCTCCCCCAAACTCGTTTGGGGGAGGTCGATCAAGCGTCAGCAAGATCGGGAGGGGGCCGCGATTCCAGGCCGACAGAGCCTGAAAGCCCAGCCGCAAAGCCATCAATCCATGAGCGACCTGAAATCCAAATCACTCATCGTCCTGAAGGGCCTGCTGTTCCTGTTCATGGCCCTCATGTGCGCTGCGATCCTGATTGCTCAGTCCCCGACGTTCACGACCGTTCTGCTGCTGGCACTTCTCATCTGGTCCTCCTGCCGCTTCTATTACTTCCTCTTCTATGTGCTCGAGAAATACGTCGACTCCACCATGCGCTACGCCGGCCTTCTGGACCTGCTCCTGGGCATGAAGAAACGTCGGCAGGAGAAACAGTCGTCTCCCGAGGCACAATGAGAGAGCAGGAGAAAACGACCGATTTGGCGAGGCGAGGGCACGCGGTGTAGAGCGATTGAAGACAATTGCTCTACACCGGAGTATCGACGTCGACCATCAGTCGGCAAAGGACATCGTCGCGTGGACTCGACGCACACCTTCTTCGTAGCGCGCCTCGAATGAGATCTCAGAAATCAGTGATCCCACGGCGGCGAAGGCATCAAGCATCCCGGTCAGCGATTCGTCACCGAATCCGATGCGAATTCCCTGGGCAATGGCCTCGCCAGCATTGCCTTCTCCGACCAGCTCCAGTTCCCCCTGCTCTACACTTCGAATGACCTGAATCGGGAAGAAGAAGGTATTGTTCAGAGCATTGGAATCTCCGAAGCCGATCTCGGAAGCTTTCAACTGGGCTTCCGAAAACCTGTGACGCTTCGATTCATCCTTCTGTGCTTCACAGATTTCCCGAGTCAGCGTTTCGGATGTGGACAGAATCAGCCAGCCATCAGGAAGTACCAGGCAGTGAGGACGGCATTCGCCATCGCAATGCACTTCCAGATCTTTCGGCAGTCGGCCCTTCTGCCACGCTCCGGACCACGTATAGGCGGGATAATCCAGGCCCTCGATCTCTGTCTTTTCCCAAAGTGCGACGTCGCCATCCATTTCAAACGCCTTCATCAGGGCCACCTGCGCTTTCTGAATCACGGCACCAACGTCCTTGTCTTCCGCCATTCGCGAGATCATGGCCAGCCTTGGAACCGGGATATCCTTCAACGTCACGGTATTGTTATCGCTGAGATCAAAGAATCGCACTTCGACCGACAATGGTTCGCGATCATTGCTGCAGACAAACGCGGTCGGGGCGACCAGCACGCCTCGCAGGTCATTCCGTACAATCTGGCGAAACTCGCCCATCTTCTCGTAGTACTGCTCGCTCAGTGATTCAAATGAGATGGCACTTCGACGAGTTCCCATCTGCTCCCGCAAAGACCTGTTTGCTATTTGGTCTTCAAAGTTGGAGAGATAATCCTGCAGAGTGTCAGCCAAAGATGTTTCCGTTGCCAGAACCCATGTGATCGCAGATTTCGGGATGAACCGTGTCAGCTCAGACTCACTGATCGTCTTCACTTTGTCATAACCGGCTTCCCACCCGTCAACAGTCACATGTTCGGCAACATTGAGGCGCAGTTCACCGCGGACTTTTGATGCTCCAAGCTGACGCACCACATCCTGAAGATCGCCAATCAGATCTTCCTTGTCCATTTCCCGAACGGCAGCACCCACTGGCGTCTCCGCATATTTCTCCCACATCGTCTGAGCTTCAGTGACGGCAGCGGACATCTCCGAAGCGTCGTATCGCATAAAGGCCAGCTGAGATTCGTCGTCCTTCCAGAGTTCACCAGCATCCAGGGCAAGAGGCTTCTCCGACTCCGGCTCAAGACCGCCGATTCGAATCAGGAAGGCAGATCCGATCCTTTGAATCCGCATCAACAGTTCCAGATCTCCGATCAGTTCCGAAGCTTCTTTCAGATCCGGATCACTCAGATCATCCGACAGCCCCATCGCGAACAACGTACCGATCATAAGCTGTGGCGGCATAAAATCACGAACGCGAGCCGTCATGTTCATTTCACCGTCGACGTACTCCAGCTTGACTCCCGAGTCTTCTCCAAGTCCTGAGGCCAGTTCATCGAGCCCGGCTTCGATCACTGTAGGAACCGTCTCGCTTCTGAAGCGAACCCAGATGTCCATCTGCTCAAGCTTCAGCGCTTTCAGACTTTCCAGAAGCTTTGGATGCAGTTCATCCAGTGCATCCGTTTCGCCACTCTGGACAGCACCGGCACTGAGCCCCATGGCCATCCCGAGCGGAATGGATCTGCTGATGCCGGCAACTGACTTGTTGCTCATGGCAATACAAAGCTGATCCGGAATGAAGTCGATGGCTTCTGACTCGAACGACTGCAGCAGGTCACCTGCGTCCTGACTTCCACGACTCATCGTGTTTACAATCTTCGCACCAGCTTCCGACCCCAGAAACCGCTGAATCACCGGTGCGAGATCGGCCAGATAGAAGAAGTTGACCCGATCCTCCGAGATGTGCTGGTGAAATTCCGGCGTCTCTTCATCACAGACATTTGCGATGGAAGTGGACGAGAACACACACAACAGCAAAGCAATGCTGAGAAACGGAACCACAAACACGCGATGAAGCGATCGAGGGACCATGAGGTAGACTCGCAGAGAAGATCAAAGAAGGGATTGTGACGGGTGGAAACGTACCCTGCCCATGGCACAGACTCAATCGAATTGAGTGTTCAGTTTTCAGTGTTCAGTTTTCAGTGTCAGGGCAGTTAGCGAAACGGCGCGAGCCGTCCGGTTTCTCCGGCAGCAAAAAAAAGGCCCCGGCAGAATGACCGCCGGGGCCTTGTGGTTGTCTATGAACCGTGCAGCTTTCTGACACTCGCTGACTACTTCGCCGTGCGGAAGTCACCAGCCCGGATCACGATCAGTTTGTCGACAGCGACATACTTCTGGAAGGCCGCTTTGATCTGATCGGCCGTCAGTGCTTCGATGCGCTTTTCTTCTTCCGCATCGCGGGCAAACGTACGATCCAGATACAGGTTCGATGCCAGGCGACCCGCGATGGCTCCGTCGCTGCTGCGAGAGACCTTGCGAGCTTCCAGCCATGCGACTTTCGCTTCAGCCACTTCCTTCTCCGTCGGGCCATCTGTGATGAACCGATTCAGTTCTTCGAAGGCAGCCTTTTCTACAGCATCGATGTTGGCAGGATTGGTGATCGCGTTGACCGTGAAGCGAGCATCCGTGCCACGCGACGGAATGCTGACGGATGACGTCACACCATAGGACAGTCCTTCCTTCTGACGAATTCGGTCTCCCAGTCGTGACGACAGCGTACCGCCGCCCAGAATGAAGTTGCCAAGCTGCAGAGCAATCGCGTCCGGGTTGTCGTCGTTCATCGAGAACGAAAGACCAGCAAGGAACAGTGCGTTCGCCTTGTCCGGTGTCACGATATCATTCTTGCTGCCCTTCAGATCTTCCTTTGCATCACGTTCAATTGGCTTGTAAGGCACATCCGACTTCCAGTCATGCAGAACTTCGCGAATCGCTGACAGCGCCGCTTCCGGTTCAAAGTCACCGACAATGGCAATCTCGCCCGTTGCGGCTGATAACTGCTTCTTATAGATGTCCTTGATCTGATCCAGAGTTACTGCTTCCGCCATCTCGACGGATTCCTTCATCGTCGCTGAATATCGAACATCACCCTTTGGATACTTCGACAGGCTGCGCGACATCAGTTCAGCAGCCAGAGCATCCGGTTCGGTTTCTCCGCGAGCGATCCCGTCGATGGCTCGCAGCTTCATCTGTTCAAATTCAGTTTCCGGGAATGCCGGATCACGCAGAATCTGGCCCAGCAGCATGATGCCCTTTTCAAGGGACGACTTGCGAGCTTCAATGCTGAACGACAGTGAGCCGGCTCCGCCGCCTCCACCACCTCCTCGACGACCACGTCCGCCACCGCCAAATCCGCCGCCGATGCGAACGTCCAGCTTGTCCATTTCCTGCTGAAGGGCCTGACGATCCAGCTTGCTCGTTCCAGCCATCAGCATGGACGACAGCATGGACGCTGCAACCGTATTGTCCTTCAGTGAGTCTTCGTTGCCATAGCGGAGCGTCAGCGTCATGTTGACGGTTTCGCCACGGTTCTTCTTGGGCAGCATTGCGATCGTGATTCCATCCTGTTCCACAATGGTCGTGCGAGCATCCAGGTTCTCAGGTGAAGGATCAAACGCTTCCCCGGCAGCCACTTCTGCTCCGCCTTTGTAGTCCTTCACAACATCAGCAATCGACGGAACCTGGGGAATCGTCATACGCTGAGGAGTGTCCGTGGGGATGAACAGTCCCAGCGTTCGATTGTGAGGCTGGAAGTAGGTCTTCGCGACACGATTCACGTCATCGACAGTCACGGCCTGTGTCCGGTCACGCAGCAGGAACATCAGTCGCCAGTCACCAATCGACGCCGCACTGCTCAGCAATGATGCCACACCTGAAGCATTCGTCATCATCTGATCCGACATGCGTTTGGCTCGCAGCTTCGCTCGATCCACTTCTTCTGCCGTGAATGGCTTTTCGCCCATATTCTCAATGGTCTGCAGAAGGACATCGCGAACCTTCTCAAGATTGCCTTCCGTTGGAGATGCCGAAAACGTAAACAGACCCGGGTCATGCGACCGGTCTGCTCGGCCTGATGCACTGGTCGCCAGCTGAGTTTCCACAAGCGCCTGATCCAGACGGCCGATCTTTGTTTCTGAAATGATGCTGCCCAGAATCGACAGCGGTGCCCAGTCTTCATGAGCAGCAGCCGGCATGTGATACGCCACAGCCACGGAGCCAAGCTTGCCGACTCGCTTCAGAATCACCGTGCGGTCGCCATCCTGCGGAGGCTCTTCGGTGTACGTCGGGTCCAGTTTCCGTTCCGGCTTTGGAATCGATCCGAGATACTTTGTTGTGAGTTCCAGAGCCTTCGCTTCGTCGAAACGACCCGTCACGATCAGCACAACGTTGTCCGGCTGATAGTACTTGCGGTAGAAGGCCTGTAGGTTATCGATGGGCACTCGCTCAATGTCCGATCGGTTACCAATCGTCGTCTTGCCATAGTTGTGCCATTCGTAGGCCGCCGCCATAACTCGCTGAAACAGCACGCCTTCCGGACTGTTCTCGCCTCGTTCGAACTCGTTGCGAACAACGGTGAATTCTGACAGCAGGTCGTTGCGATCGATGAAGCTGTTGACCAGCCGATCACACTCCATATGGATCGCAAACTCAAGGTTCTCGTCCGTGGCCGGCAGAGTCTCAAAGTAGTTCGTTCGATCCTGATTTGTTGTGCCGTTAAAGCTGGCACCGTGATCGCGCAGAGCCTTGGGAACTTCCGGGAATGTCGGCGTTCCCTTGAAGACCAGATGTTCCAGCAGGTGCGCCATGCCAGCTTCACCATAACCTTCATGACGCGACCCCACGAGCACTGTCATGTTGACGGTAATCGTTGGCTGGGAGTCTTCCGGAAACAAAAGAACTCGCGCTCCGTTGGGATACTTGTACTCGGTCACACCTTCAACCGTCACCACCTTCTCCGGACCATCGGCCGCAAAGACCGATTGCCCCAGACCGAGACTCACCACGGCCATCAGGACAAGTCGACGAAATGTCATGAATCCACCCTGCATGAAAAAAGAAAAAGACAAATGGCAACCAAAACTCTGTCGCTCCTGAACCTGCACTGACGTCTGGTGGGAACTAACGCCAGCCACAGATTCGGGACCATTCTGCCGCAATTAGACCAAGACCCCAGCCGACTTTCCACCGGGTCGTGAATGGACGAATTGCGATGGCCTACCCTAAAAAACGCTCCCCTCCCGCAAGCATCGCGCCGCGGGAGGGAAGCAGTCCATGGCCATTCGCAGTAGGGAACATAATGACTCATCTGTTCTTTCTTCTCTTCATCTCCTTCGCAGGAATGTGGCAAGAGGGTTCGCCGGCGACGGACGCGACGGACTTCGATTGGGCTCAGGCGCGTTCACTGGCGCCGGGAGTGCTTTTGCATCAGGATGTGCTCGAGATGCCTCGACGGAATCATCGGCATGTCGTTCGCATTGACCTGAAGCAGCCTGGCCTGCATCTGACGACGACAGCTCGCACGACCGACTGGAAGAAGGACGAAAGCGAAACGAAGCGACAGACGGTTCGCAACTTCCTGCGGACCGAACGTCAGAACAGTCGCCCGGTCATCCTCGCATTCAATGCGGACGCGTTTACTCCGTGGCCCGTTCCGTTCGATCAGGAAACCATCAGCAACGTTCAGGGGTTTGCGGTTTGTCGAGGCCAGCTGGTATCACCTCCGACTGGATCGCCGTCGTTCATCCTGAAGAAGAATGGTGAGGCGTCTATTCGAGTCGCCGACAAGGACGACAATCCGGAAGACATCGAAGTAGCAGTCAGCGGATTTGCACTCTGCCTGAAAGATGGAAAGGTGCAGCCTTCAGGCGAAGACCTCCATCCAAGAACAGGACTGGGCCTGTCAGAGGATGGTCGATTTCTGTTCGTTATGATCGTCGACGGTCGTCGCTATTCCAGCCAGGGAGTCACCACGGCAGAACTCGGTCAATGGCTTCTTGAGATGGGAGCCCACAACGGCATCAACATGGACGGTGGTGGCTCTTCCACACTGGCGTGGTGGAACCCGGATGCGGCGGGTGACGACAAAGCAGAGGTCCTGAATCGCCCGGTTGGCAACGGTGCGAAGCTGCTGACTCCGGAGTCCGATCAAGCTTCATACTCCGAACGAGCCAACGGCAACAACGTCGGCATCTGGTTCCAGAGCCCCTGACAGTGATGGAGCCGGCAGCATCAAACTCGGCTGAGTGTTCCGGTCTCTCCTGCGAACGCATCGGTCTCCACGCCCAGTCGCTGCAAGACAGTAACGAACAGCTTTGCCAGCGGAAGCTCTTCGACTTCCATTTTTGCATTCCAGCCGGCATCGGTGTCTATTCCCGCGCCGGCCTGATTGTCTTCGTTGCCTTTGCCAAACTTCAGGTAGCGACCGTTCGTAAAGCCCAGGTTTTTTCCTCCCGCGGAGATGATCGGATAGTTGCGGGACAGATGAAAGCTGCTGGATGCCGAACCGTGCATGGCAAACGTGTTGTCCAGCATGCTGCCATGTCCTGTTGGCTCGGGTGTGTCCTTCATGCGCTGAACAAATCGACCAAACTCTTCCGCCTGGTAACGATTGTAAGTGCCAAGATTCTGCCAACCTCCCGGCTTCTTCACTTCGTGCGTCAGACCATGAGCCCCGTCGAGTCCCACAGCGAGTGACAGAAGGTCGTGCGGCCCTTCGCCGTTTTCTCGCCCAAGCTGAAATGTGGCGGCTCGAGTCGAATCGCTGAGGAACGCGAGATAGATCAGCTCATACATCGTCTGAAAATACAGCTTCGCCTCTTTCGGCTCTGCGTCCAGATGCAGATTGCGAGTATCCACCTGAGGAATCGGAGTCTCGATCCACTTCTGAGCCTTCGCAAGCTTCTGCTCCGTATCACGAACGGCATCCAGGTACTGCTTCAGTGTCTCCTGGTCGCGACTGGAAAGCTGACGCCCCAGTGAACGAGTATTGTCGATCAACAAGTCCAGCGCACTCTTGCTTCTCGCCAGACGATCGGCCGCATCTTTGCCGGACGTCACAAACAGAGTTTCAAAGATCTGACGCGGCTTGTTCATCGCCGGGATCGGTCGCCCTTCACGGTTGAAGGACTGAGTCTGCGCACCTCGAGGTCCACCGACGCCACCGTTCGTTGACATCACCAGCGAGCCGTGGCGAGTGAACTGAGAGACATGCTCGGCATACAGTTGATCCACAGAGATCGAATTCTTGTACGGCCCGTGCCCGCCAATCGGTGCTCCCGTCAAATACTGATCAGCATTCGAGTGACCATGCACCGTGCGAGCGACGGGATGAGACAATCCGGAGTAAATTGTGACCTCACTTCGCAGCGGCTCGAGGACATCCAGGACTTTCGTGAGTTCAAAATCTGTCTCACCGCCCCGAGGAAACCAGCTCCAGTCATGCCACGCAGGATCAGACTTCAAAGGCAGACCGACGCCATCCGGATGATAGATGCTGACAAAGCGTCTGGGCGTTGCGTCCACCACAGAGCTGTTTCCGGCAAACGTCTCGAACCACGGCAGTGCCAGTGCGATGCCGGTGCCCTGCAGGAATGCTCTTCGACTTGCCTGAGCCGTTTTGTTCTTCATGTTCTATCTCGAATTGAAAAGATCGCTTTGAACGATCAAGTGAATCAGATCGTCCAGACCATCTCCCTTTTGCCGGATGCTCGCAGTCAGGCTGTCGATCTCCGCACTGTCACCAAACGACATCGGTCTGCCCAGCGCATACGATGTCAGCTTCTGGACCATTGCTCGGACAAACTGATCCTGCCGATCCACAAGAAGATATTGTTTGAGCCCATCGATTCCTGTCAGAGGCTGTCCGTTGAACAATTCTGCCGCGGCATCCACAGGCTGACCGCCGATTTGAGTTCGATAGGCCCCCAGTGCATCGTAGTTCTCGAAGGCGATTCCCCACGGATCAATGCGTGAATGACACGACAGGCAGGCAGGCTTGTTCCGATGATTCACGATGCGTTCCTTCAGTGTCATCTTCAAAATCTCCGGGTCGGTCAGATCAACTTCCGGAACATTCGGCGGTGGCGGCGGAGGGGGGTCATCCAGAATCCGTTTCAGCATCCAGACGCCTCGCTTGAGAGGATGTGAATCCTTGCCATCGGAGTTGATCGTCATGATGGCCGCACACGTCAGAATGCCGCCTCGATTCAGCGAAGGAGAAATCGGCACGGCACGAAACTGCGGGCCGTACACTTCAGGTATCTGATAATGCGACGCCATTCGCTCATTGACGACGACATAGTCCGAATGAATGAAGTCTACGACGCTGAGATTGTGCCTGCGAACGTGATCGAAGAACGCAACGGGTTCCGCGAGCATCGCGTCTTTCAGTGACACGTCGGTCAGATGATTCACGCTGTCCATGCGATCCAGGCCCAGCCACTGTTCCACGAAGTGCTTCGACATTCGCGACGAACGAGCATCCGTCAACATACGATTGACCTGAGCCCTCAGAACCTCGGGCTTGCGTAACGTGCCCTGCTCCGCCAGCGTCAGAAGCTCTTCGTCGGGTACACTGGACCACAGAAACATGGCGAGACGACTGGCAAATTCCTGATCGCTGATTCGCTCCGATGAGTCGGCGTTTTCAGCCGCTGTTCGATGAGTCAAATAGAGAAACTCTGGCGTTGCAAGAGTCGTCGCAAGGACTTCGACCATGGTCTCTTCAAAGGTCGAAAACTCCGGCCGGTATTTGGCAAACAGCGACATGAACGGATCAATGTCTTCCTTGCCAACCGGCCGCCGCCAGATTCGTCGCAGAAACCGTCCAAGGACTTCGCGGCCATAGACGTCTTCGTTTTCCCTGTGATCGCTCGCGAAGAATATGTTCGAATGAGTTCTCGGAGGCCACGATTCATAGAATGGGGCTGTGATCTCGATCGACTCTATCAGCACCTGAAGTGGCTGCTCACCGCCATTCGCGTTTGAGACATTTTGGATATGCAGAAACTCATCACGTCGCGGAAACGTGGTCTCCAGTTTGCGGAACGGATTCCGCTGAATGTCGCTGAGCGGAATATCGAATTCGATCGTCTGAGATTCAGTCGCCGATGCGGTGACGGGAACATCCTGCTCACTGATGACCTGCGAGAAGTTTGCGTCGTTGCTGGTATGAGCACTGAAAATCAGACGCAGGCTCGCAGACTCTTTCGGGTTCATCGTCGAGCGGCCCGCGCGAATGCGAACTCGCATGACACCGTCGTCGGGCAGAAATCGATCAAGGTCCAGCTTGAGTTCTCTGGAAGCAGGAAGAGCGAGCACAACGGAGGGCGCCGCATCGTTATCTTTGCGAGCTGATTCCGCCGAACCAGGATCAGTCCGTGGCAGAGTCTTTCCTCCGGCAAACACGACGCCGTGTCCGGAGTCGCGGATCAGCAGGTGTGGCTGATTTCTGAACTGTCGTTCTTTCTCCGAACCCCGTTCGAAGGTCCTCGCATCATTCGAGGAAGATGCCTTCTCGAATTCTTCCTTCATCGAGAGGACATATTGCACAGGCTGAGGTCGATCGCTGACAACGGTGACTCTTCGCAGCGCGTTGAGTCCGATCTCACGGCAAATCTCAAACTGCATCGCCGACATCTGAAGCAACTCGGAGCTGTTCCTGAAACCGTCGTTCGAAACGGTTTCTGTCGGCAGTTTGTTCGGCAGCGAATACGTCAACCCCAGCAGATCCTGCAGCGCGTAGTTGTACTCATAGTTGGTCATGCGTCGAAACGAGGAATGCTCCATGCTGTTGCGGCGCACTCGAGAGGCCGCGTTCAGTTCTTCGCTGAGCCAGTCAACAATACGACGACGTTCGTCATCGGCCAGAGCGGAGTCTGGTGCATCGTCCGGCGGCATCTCCGACTTGCTGATCGCATCAAACACCTCCTGCCACTTTTCCGCATCAGGACCGTTCAGCAGATCAGGATTGAGCTGGTCAATTCGCAAACGCCCTTCGGACTTGTCAGGACCATGACACACGAGGCAGCTTCGAATCAGCGTGGGACCAATCGACTGATGAAAGACCTCAACGTTCGCCTTTGGAACCGCGCTGACCGGTACCGCAGTGGCTGTGGCGTCTTTCAGGAATCGGGAGGCGGCTCTTCCATGTTCGCGAGCAACGCTGAGAGTGATCGGGGGCTCCTGATCATTCACCGCGGAAACGCAGTAAAGTAGTCCGATCAACAAACACAGGTTCGCGCAACTCTTCATCACCACCGCCTCAGGTTTTCATCGCGGAGTCAGAATGGTTGTATTCTTTACCATGCTCGCTTCAGGCCAGGCGAACATCTGACAACGGAGCTTAACCCAATCGCAGCTCTGCGAGCAGTCGTTTCTGAAGATCCTGCCTGGAATTTCAAGAGTTCTTCACATCGCAGAAACCGTAGGTCACGCCTGCCGGGCGGGACTTTCGCCGTCAGGCGAACCGTGTTCTC